>USPB01000146.1 GCA_900556405.1 uncultured Actinomyces sp. | reverse complement strand
CCGGCGGCCGCGTCGCCAAGTTCGAGGCTCGCTACGGCAAGCGCGTGCGCCCCTCGAAGTGAGGGTGAGCAGCTAGCTCAACGGCGGTGTCGTTGGCCCCATGGCCGACGGCGCCGCCGCTTTGTCAACTGTACGGATCGAAGGATGTGGTGAATAGTGGCTGCGACGGACGAGCTCGGCGCCCTGGGCCCGCTGCTGGAGGAATACGAGCAGGTCGAGGCGCAGATGGCGGATCCCCAGACGTTGGCGGACCCGCAGCTGATGCGCCGCGTGGGACGCCGCTACGCCGAACTTGGTCGTGTGAAGGCCGCCGCAGATCGGCTCGCTGCTGCCTCGGGAGATCTCGAGGCCGCGCGTGAGCTCGCGGCCGAAGACCGATCCTTCGCCGACGAGATTCCCGCCCTCGAAGAAGAGGAAACGGCTGCCCACGAGGCCCTCGTCAAGATCCTGGCCCCTCGTGATCCTGAGGACGCGATGGATGTCATTCTTGAGATCAAGGCCGGCGAGGGCGGCGAAGAGTCTGCGCTCTTCGCATCCGATCTGGCGCGCATGTACGGTCGCTACGCTGAGGCTCACGGGTGGAGCGTGACCGAGATGAGTGCGACCCATACGGAGCTCGGCGGCTTCAAAGACATCACCCTGGCGATCCGCGCGAAAGGCACGCCCGCCCCCGATGAGGGCGTGTGGGCTCACCTGAAGTATGAGGGCGGCGTGCACCGCGTGCAGCGCGTTCCCGTCACCGAGTCCCAGGGGCGCATTCACACGAGTGCCGTCGGCGTGTTCGTCATGCCGGAGATCGAGGACGACGAGGAGATCGTCATCGACCCGAACGACCTGCGTATCGATGTGTATCGGTCGAGCGGCCCGGGCGGGCAGTCCGTGAACACGACGGATTCGGCCGTTCGCATCACCCACTTGCCCTCCGGCATCGTCGTGTCGATGCAGAATGAGAAATCGCAGCTGCAGAACAAAGAAGCTGCCCTGCGCGTGCTTGCATCGCGCCTGGCCGCGGAGGCGCGAGCGAAGAAGGAGGCCGAGGCCTCGGCTCAGCGCCTGTCCCAGGTGCGCACCGTGGATCGCTCGGAGCGTATCCGTACCTATAACTTCCCGGAGAACCGGATCGCGGATCATCGCACGGGCTTTAAGGCACACAATCTCGACGCGGTCCTGTCGGGCGCGCTCGATGCCGTTATCGCTTCGCTGCAGGAAGCTGATGAGGCCGAGCGCTTGGCCGCTGCCGCGCAGTCATGACGGGAGGCGACGTGAGCGAATGGTCCTTGAACGAGGCCCGATCCTGGGCTCGTGAGCGCCTGAGCGCCGCCGGGATTGAATCAGTCGACGCGGACGTTCGCGAGCTGCTGGAGTGGGCGTGCGATGCCTCGTCCCAGTGGTCGCTCCCCACCCGGTTGAACCAGGAGCAGGCCGAAAAATTGCGCTCCGGGGTGGGGGAGCGGGCCCTGCGTATCCCGCTCCAGCACGTCACCGGTCGCATGTTCTTCCGTTCGCTCACGCTTCAGTCGGTGCCCGGCGTGTTCATCGTGCGTCCCGAGACCGAAGTTCTCGCCGGTCTCGCCATCGACGAGGCCGGGGCTATCGTGCGTGAGCGTGGAGAGGCGCGCGTGGTCGATTTGTGTACGGGATCGGGTGCCATCGCGTTCGCCGTCGCCCTGGAGGCAGCGTGCACCGAGGTGTGGGCGGTTGAGAAGGAAGCGGATCCTTTCGCCCTGGCGTGCCGAAACCGGGATCTCGTCGGAGCGCGCAGCGTACATCTCGAGCGTGCAGATGCCACGGCGCTCGCAACCCTGTCCCACCTTGACGCGATGGTTGACGTGGTCGTGACGAACCCGCCCTACGTGCCGGCGGATGAAATGCCGACTCAGCCTGAGGCGAGCGCTGATCCTCACGTCGCCCTGTACGGCGGTAGCTCGGACGGTACGGCGATTCCCGTGCGTATTATTCGTCGCGCCCGAACCCTGCTACGGCCCGGCGGTACGCTGCTGATGGAGCATTCTCCGAGCCAGGATGCGGCGTTGCGCGACGCCGCTCGCTCAGCTGGATTTGTCGACGTGAAGACGTTGCCTGACCTGGTGGGACGCTCGCGCTTCCTGCGTGCTCGCGCGTCCCGTTCGACGAAGCCCACCGCATCCGTGACACAATGACAACGATGAGCACTGAGACGATCCTGAGCGCAGCCCCCGCACTGAGCGAGGCCGACCTGGCGCGCGCCCAGCAGGAGCTGCGCGACGGGCACCTTCTCGTCGTTCCCACGGACACCGTGTACGGCATCGGAGCTGACGCCGCGAATCCCGAGGCCGTCGCCGCCGTGCTGGCCGCGAAAGGACGCGGACGGCAAATGCCGCCCCCCGTTCTCGTTGCATCCGTCGAAGCGATCGACTCGCTGTGCGTCGATGTTCCCGATGCCGCCCGCACGCTCGCGCGTGCCTTCTGGCCCGGCGGACTCACACTCATTCTGCGAGCTCGCCCAGACCTCGGGTGGGATCTCGGTGAGACCGGCGGAACGATCGGCGTGCGCATGCCGAACCAAGGCGCGCTCCTGCGACTGCTGCGCGACTTCGGGCCCATGGCCGTGACGTCAGCGAACCTGACAGGGCAACCTCCGGCGACGTCCGTGGAGGCGGCCATCGGGTATTTCGGTGCACGCGTTGGCGCCTACCTTGACGGCGGACCCACCCAGGGATCCACGGCCTCGTCGATCGTGGACTTCGCCCACGACGCACCGCGCGCACTGCGGCTGGGAACGATCTGCCTGGATGACCTGAGCGCTGCAGCCGGTGTGGCTATCGCACCCGTGCAGGGGAGCGCTTCGTGAAGGTCTACCTCCTGCTCGGTGCCATTGCGATGGCTCTGACGATTCTGCTCACCCCGGTCGTTCGCTGGACGTGCCTGCGCTTCAACATCCTGCCCCCTCTGCGCGGCCGCGACCTTCAAAAGACACCGATCCCGCGCCTGGGCGGCATCGCCATGACCATCGCGTTGATCGTGACAATGCTGGTCGCCTCACGCATCCCCTACATGGCGCCCCTGTTTACGACAACAGTCCCATGGGCCGTCATGGCCGGCGCCGCCGCCATGTGCATCCTCGGCATCATTGACGACATTATCGAATTGGACTGGATGGCTAAGCTCGGCGGCCAGGTGCTGATCGCCGGCGGTATGGCCTTCGGAGGCGTCCAACTCGCGTCCTTCCCGATCTTCGGTATCACGCTCGGTTCCTCGCGCCTGTGGCTCTTCGTCTCCGTCTTCTTCATCGTCGGCATCATGAACGCCATCAACTTTATTGACGGTCTCGACGGCCTGGCAGCGGGCATGATTGCGATCGGCGCGGGATCTTTCTTTGTCTACTCCTACATCGTCACCAGACTGATGGGAGCGGCTTCCTACGCGACGACTGCAAGCCTCATCGTGATCGCGTTGCTCGGCGTGTGCGCGGGCTTCCTCTGGTTTAACTTCCACCCATCCTCGATCATGATGGGCGGGGGAGCGGAGACCATGGGACTCGTCCTGGCCAGCGCCGGCATCATTGTCACCGGCAAGATCGATCCAACGCTGCTGGGCCGCCAACAGATGATTGTGTCCGCGCTGCCCCTCATCCTGCCGCTGTCCGTCATTTTCATGCCCGTCCTCGACCTGGTCGTCACCTCGATCCGTCGCATGAGCCGTGGGAAAAGCCCGTTCGTCGCAGACCGCTCGCACTTCCATGATCGCCTGCTCGTTGCTGGACACTCCCACCGTGGAGTCGTCGCGATCCTGTGGATGTGGACTGCCATCGTCTGCGTGCCGTCCGTCGGTCTCCTCGTCTTTCAATGGTGGAGCGTCGCCTTTGTCGCTGTCATTGCGGCGGCGGTTGGCGTGGCCGTGACGACCCGAGAGTTTCCCAAGGAAGACACCGCCCACGAGGAGCTTTCCGCATGAGCTACCTGCTCGCCGTCCTCATGATCGTCATTATCTGTGCCGCGCAGTGGTTTTTCACCTCCCGCGCGCTACGGTCACCCTCCCACTTCATTGGATGGGTCAGTGGCGGGTACGCGGCGAAGATCGGACTTCTCGCCCTTGGCCTGTACGTCCCACGTGCTCTAGGAATCGACGTGCGCATCGGCGCGATCGGGACAATTGTTGCCATTATCGTTTCCTCGAGCGTGGAGATGGTCGTCATGATGCGCAAGCGGACGATGAACGTCGACGTACCGAACGACACTGAGTAACCCTTGCGCGCGCCGGGGACTCCCATCTCTGTGTAGAATGGGTAAAGTTGCTATGACAGCAGAGACAAGCCAATGGAGTTGAGAAAAAGGAGGCACATTCAGTGTCTGATCACGCGCCTGCTCGCCGCACCGCGCCTAAGCCGCGCTGGTATTGGGTGAGCCTCGCGATCCTCCTCATCGTCATTGCCCTGACCGCCTACCCGGCGTTCACGCAGCACCCTCACCAGCCGGCTCTTGAGGACTTCTTCCCGACCGTGATCTTCGGTGAGGGAACATTCTTTGAATTCAACCGCCTGACGCTTGCCCGCGTCATTATGGGTCTGCTCGTGTGCGTGGTTCTCGTCCTCGTCGCGCGCAATTCCAAGCTGGTTCCGACCCGCGGACAGATGGCCGTCGAGGCCATCGCCGGCTACATCCGCGACAACGTCGCCCTCGACATGCTGGGTCCGAAGACGGGCCGCAAGTTCTCCGGCTTCATCGCTTTCCTCTTCTTCGGTGTCCTGTCCATGAACATCGCGGGCATCATCCCGGGCATCAACATCGCCGCCTCGTCGGTGGTCGCCGTTCCGATGTTCTTCGCTCTCATCACGTACATCACCTTCATCGGTGCGGGCATCGGCAAGCAGGGAGTGGGCGGCTTCTTCGCATCCCAGCTCTTCCCGCCTGGGCTGCCCGTTCCGATGTACCTCCTGATCACGCCGATCGAGTTCCTGTCGAACTTCATTGTTCGCCCCGTCACGCTGACGCTGCGACTCCTGTGCAACATGATCTCCGGACACCTGCTGCTCGGCATGACCTACTTCGGGACGGCAATTCTGCTCCACGAACTCTCCGTCCTGTCTGCCGCCTCCGCGCTGACCGGCGCCGCCATGTTCGTGATGACAGGCTTCGAGGTCTTCGTGGCCTTCCTGCAGGCATACATCTTCACGATCCTGTCGACCGTGTACATCAAGCTTTCCGTCGAACATCACTGACCCCCAACGCCACCCGGCGTTACTA
>USPB01000145.1 GCA_900556405.1 uncultured Actinomyces sp. | reverse complement strand
CCGACATGCTCACGCGCCGAGGCGATCGCCGCCTCCTCGCCGACATCGTCGCCCGCGCCCGCGAAGGCCGCCTCGTGACGACAACGCTCCTCGTTCTGCGTCCCGGGCAGGGCATCACCCCGCGCCTCGACGAGGCCGGGGACGCCCACGCTGCCGCCTCGCCTTCCGCTTCGTCCGGGTCTTCCGTGTCTTCCGGGTCTTCCGCTTCGTCCGGCGGCTCCGCCGTGCCCGCCGCGGCTGCGGCCCCCGCCAAGCCTCGCCCCGCGCCGACCCCCGCGATGGTCGCGTCCGCCGCGGCCAGGAGGGCCGCCCAGGTGGAGCAGGCCTCGGCGAAGAAAGCCGAGGCTGCGGCAGAACACGTCGACCCGGCGCTCAGCCGATTCGGCGTGCGCCAGGCCTTCGACCTCATCGACCTGCTCTCGAGCTTCGGCGTCGCCCGCGCGTTCGCGTCACCTGTCGCCCGCGCGCGCCAGAGCCTCACGCCCTGGGCGTCGATGGGTGGGGGATCGGTGACGCTCGTCGACTCCCTCGACCTGACCGCCACAGGCTCAGACGCATCTATCGGCGACGAGGCGCGCCTCGGTCGTGTCCGCGCCTTCGCGGCGCAGCGCCTGCGCGAGCACGCGTCCCCCACGGTCCTGTCCATCGCGGGTTGTGCGCGCGAGGCCGTCATCGAGGAGATCCGCGCCTACGCGTCCGGTGCCGTTGCCGGTTCCGAGGCCCCGCGCCTGGCCTACGGCCAGGTCCTCGTCGCACACGTCGAGCACGGTCCCGACGGGCCGGTCGTCGCAGCCCTCGAAACGCACGGCGTCACCACGAAGAACCCCGCCATCCACGCGCGCAAGGCCTCCAAGAAGCACTGAGGCGACCCGGCACAAGCCGAGCCGCCACGAGCGCGCGCAGAAGCGGGGTCACATGTTGGAGTTCCTCACGGAACCGGTGAGCTTACTGTTGTCCTTCGCGAAGACGTAGCATTGCACCGTGTGGTCGCCCTTTGCCCAGGTCTGCGGACCGGGCGGAAACCATTCGTAGTCCAATGTGGAGTCCGCGACGGGCTTGCCGACGTAGTGCTCGAAGATCAGGCCACAGATGTCGTCGCTCTCCTCCTCAAATTCGTCGTCGGACGGCATGCTCGTGCCTGCGAAGTCGAAAATATGGAAGTATTCCCCATCGTGAGGCTGGTTGCAGTCGACGATGGTGACGTCGCTGTCATCGCTCTGCCCGAACTGGAAACATTCCCCGACGTGCGTCTGCGTCTGCGTGGCCGTCGTTGTCGGCGTGGACGTTGACGTTGACGACGTGGGCGTGCGCGAGTCCTTCGAGGGCTTGCGACTTCCAGACATCGACACGGAACAGGCGGACAGGCCCAGGCTCAGGATGGTGGCCGAGACCCCGAGGATCAGCGCGGGGCGCGCGGCGTGGGATGTGAAGGAACGTTGGGACATGATTCTCCTTGGAGCAACGACGCCTTCGCACACGTGATGGAAGAGCGCGGCGCGGCGAGCCTGATTGCTGGTCGTCGTGCTACTTCCACTATATAACGCCGCGTCGACCGCATGATTCGGGTGCTTGACAGCGCTTGACAGCGATTGACAGCGCCTGGCGAGGCACGATTGGGCTGCCCGGGAGCGCCGCTGACGCTCGTGGCGGCTCGACCGAAGCCGAGCCGCCACGCCTCGTCGCAGAAACCGGGTCACATGCCGGAGTCGCGCACAGACTGAGTCAGCTTCGAATGATCCAGCGGACGAGCCAGACACACGATTGTGCGGTCCTTCTGCGCCCACGAATCCTTCGTCGGGATCATCCACGTCGCATCCAGCGATGACGTCAGGTAATCCGCGCCCACGTACTCATCAAACGCTGAGATGCACATCGATTCGGCCTGCCTGTTGAGCTCGTCCGCACCCGGGAAATCCCCGTCGGCCACCGTGGCGATGTGGAAGACCTCGGCGTCGTGCTCGTGCGTACAGCCGGTCGTCTCGAGGGTGGTCGCCGTGGTCTCCTCCGACCCTTCCGGCAGGAGGATGCACTGGCCCACCCGCATGTGCATGACGGATGAGTCCGAGCATGCCGCAAGTGGGGCGGCGAGGAGTCCAACGACGGCGACCGCGCCGATGAGGCGAGAGCGCACCACTAGTGGACCCCCAGGGGAAGCGCCACGACGAAGTACACGATGGCAGACACAATGGCTGCGGCTGGCAGCGTGAGGAACCACGCGGTGACGATGCTGCCCGCAACGCCCCACCGCACAGCCGAGAACCGCTTCGTGCAACCCACACCCATGATCGCCGTCGACACGACCTGCGTCGTCGAGATGGGAGCGTTGATGACGTAGGAGCACAGGTACAGGATCGAGGCGGACACGGCCTCGGCGGTGAAGCCGCGAGCCGGATCCAGGTCGATGATCTTACGGCCGATCGTGCGCATGATGCGCCCGCCGCCCGCCATCGTGCCCAGCGAAATCGCCAGAGCGCTCGAGATCTTCACCCACAGGGGCACGTTCATCTCGCCCGTGATGGGATCGAGGATGTTGTGGTGCTCGCCGTAACCGCCAGCCATCAGCGCCATGACGATGATGCCCATCGTCTTCTGAGCGTCCTGGATGCCGTGGCCGAGGGCCATGGCGGCCGAGGACACGCGCTGGGCGGCGCGGAAGCGACGCATCGTGCGGTGATACTGCGCATTGCGCAGCAGCCGCAGAACGATGCTCATGAAGAAGTAGCCGGCGACGAAGCCGATGATGGGGGAGGCGAACATCGGGATGACGACGTGGCTCATGATGCCCCACCAGTGAACGACCGTGCCGCTCATGAGGCCAGCACCCGCCATGCCGCCGATCAGGGCGTGCGAGGAGGACGAGGGGAGGCCAAACCACCAGGTGATGAGGTTCCAGATGCAGGCACCCAGTAGGGCGGCAAGGATGATGACCAGGCCTTTTTGCTGCATCTGCGGCAGCGGAGACTCGGCGTAGTCGCTGATCGAAATGATGCCCTTACCGACCGTCTTAGCGACGCCTGTGCCCATCATGGCGCCGATGACGTTCATCGTCGCGGCCATGAGGAGCGCCGCGCGAGGAGTCCACGCGCGTGTCGACACGGAGGTCGCGATCGCGTTCGCCGCGTCGTGGAAGCCATTCGTGTAGCTGAAGAACAGCGCGACGGCGATGACGACGACGACGAGGATCAGATTCAGATCCACGGCTCAGGATTCCTTCAGTGCGAGGGACTCGATGACGTTGGCCAGCTCCTCGAACGCGTCGGCGCAGGACTCGAGGCCCTGGACGATGTCCTTGAGCTTGATGATCGTGACCGGGTCGAGGCCGGAGTCGAACAGGGCCGTCAGGGTGCGACGGTAGGCCAGGTCGCCCTCGTTTTCGAGACGGTTGATCTCGATCCAGTAGTCGCGCATGTCCACGGGCGACTTGAGCTTGGGCATGTTCTCGGCGCTCAGGTCCGCGCAGTGCTTGATGACCGCAATCTGCTCGTTGAGCAGGGAAACCAGGGAGGAGGGGATGTCGGCGATTCCGTAAACGACCAGGAGGTCGCCGGCTTCGTCGATGAAGTCGAGGCAGTCGTCCAGGTGGGAGGCCAGCGACTGCAGATCCTCGCGGTCGAAAGGCGTGATGAACGAGGAGTTGATGAGCTGAACGATCGCGTGGTTCAGCTCGTCGCCGCGGTGCTCAACCTCGTGGAGCTGATCGCGTAGGGCGATGCGCTCCTCGGGGGAGGCGGCGTAGATGTGCGTCAGGAATTCGACGGCCTGCACGAGCTGGCGGGCCTGGGAGGTGAAGTCTTCAAAAAAGTCAGGGCCTTGGGTCTTGTTTCGGAATCCCATGGTGTATTCGGTCCTTCCAATGGTGGGCAGCACTGTTGTGCTACCTGTAATCGTCGGTCATTGGGTAGCGAGACTTCAAGTTCAGTGATGGATTTGTGACCCCATATCTGGTGGTCTATCTCACGGCGGGAGATTGTGGGCTGACTTCCGTCTCATTGACGAGGTCTGGGCTGGGTTGAGCGCGAAGCGTGACGGCCCAGGGGTGGGTTGAAGGTCCCTGTCGGCCGGGCGGTGTGTGACTCGTTCGACTACGATTGTGGTGTGACCGGGACCAAGCGCCCGTAAGCGCGGGCGAGGGGTCTGGCATGATTGATTATGTCAATCGGGGACGCAGACGCGGCCTCGACAATCCAAAATGCCTCAGGAGGCAAAATGTCCGTGACCGAACAGGACGTACGTGCAGCCGCTCCGGCGAACGCTCCCGAAGATGTCGTCAAGTGGGTTGCTGAAATTGCTGAGCTGACCACCCCTGACGCCATTGAGTTCTGCGACGGCTCCCAGGAGGAGTGGGATCGCCTGACCTCTCAGATGGTCGAGAGTGGCATGTTCACCAAGCTCAACGAGGAGAAGCGCCCGAACTCCTTCCTCGCTCGCTCCAAGCCGTCCGACGTTGCGCGTGTTGAGTCCCGTACCTTCATCTGCTGCGAGAAGGAAGAGGACGCCGGCCCGACGAACCACTGGGCCGACCCCAAGGAAATGAAGGCCACCCTGCACGAGAAGTTCACGGGTGCCATGAAGGGCCGCACCATGTACGTGGTGCCCTTCTCCATGGGTCCCCTCGGTGGCCCCATCTCCCAGCTCGGCGTTGAGATCACCGACTCTCCTTACGTTGTTGTCTCCATGCGCATCATGACCCGCATGGGTGCAAAGGCAATGGACCTCATCAACGAGGGCCGCGTGTGGGTTCCCGCCGTTCACTCCGTCGGTGCTCCTCTGGAGCCCGGTCAGGAAGATTCCACCTGGCCCTGCAACGACGAGAAGTACATCACCCACTTCCCCGAGACCAACGAAATCTGGTCCTTCGGTTCCGGTTACGGCGGCAACGCACTGCTGGGCAAGAAGTGCTTCGCGCTGCGTATCGCTTCGACCATGGCAAAGCGCGATGGCTGGATGGCAGAGCACATGCTCGTCCTGCGCCTGACCCGCGAGTCCACCGGCAAGCAGTACCACGTGACCGCAGCGTTCCCCAGCGCATGTGGCAAGACCAACCTGGCCATGCTCCAGCCCACCATCCCCGGCTACAAGGTCGAGACCGTGGGTGACGACATTGCATGGATGCGTCCGGGAACCGATGGCCGCCTGCGCGCCATCAACCCCGAGGCAGGCTTCTTCGGTGTTGCCCCCGGCACCTCCTACAAGACCAACCCCATGGCCATGGAGACCGGCAAGG
>USPB01000144.1 GCA_900556405.1 uncultured Actinomyces sp. | reverse complement strand
CGCTGGAGGAACTCCTCGTGCGCCAGGGCATCCCGTACCGCGTCGTCGGCGGCACGCGCTTCTACGAGCGCCGCGAAATCAAGGACGCGCTGGCGTACCTGCAGCTCATCTCCAACCCCGACGACACGGTCGCGGCCCGCCGCATCCTCAACGTCCCCAAGCGCGGCATCGGCGCCAAAGCCGAGGAGGCCATCGCCGCGCACGCCGCCCACTACGGCATCTCGTTTGGTGCAGCCCTGCGCCACCTGTGGCTGCGCGCCGGTTGCCCCGCGGGTGAAGGCGAGGGGATCGACCTCGACGCGCTCGCCGCTCCCGTTTCCCCGGACGAGGCCTCGGCTGGGTCTTCCGATCCTGCATCCTCGGGTGGGGCAGCGGGGGAGGCTCCGGTTGCGGGCGAGACTGCTGGTGAGAGCGGTTCTGCGGCTGAGAGCGCTGCGGCCCCGGCCTCGTCGTCCTCCTCTGAGAGCGCGCCCGAGGTCCTGGGTATCACCCCGCGTGCCGCGAAGTCGGCGGCTGCCTTCTGGGGCCTCATCGAAACCCTGCGCGCCGCGGAGGCGCGAGGCGCATCCCAGGCCGACATCCTCGAAGAGGTCCTCGACCATACCGGCTACCTGGCCGAGCTGCGCCGCAGCGAGGATCCGCAGGACGCCTCGCGCGTGGAAAACCTGGCGGAACTGCACTCGGTCGCGGGGGCTTTCGCGGCCGACGCTCCGGGTGGAACACTCGCGGACTTCCTCGAGCGCGTCGCCCTCGTGGCCGACTCGGACCAGGTGCCCGCGGAGGGCGAGCGCGGCGGGCAGGTCACCCTCATGACCGTGCACACCGCGAAGGGCCTCGAATTCCCGGTCGTGTTTGTCACCGGCATGGAGGACGGCACCTTCCCGCACCAGCGCAGCCTCGGTGACGAGAGCGAGCTGGAAGAGGAACGCCGCCTGGCGTACGTGGCGATCACGCGTGCGCGCGAACGCCTCTACCTGACGCGCGCAGCCGTGCGCAGCGCCTGGGGGACGCCGCAGGAGATGCCGCCCTCCAGGTTCCTCGACGACATCCCCGCCGAGCTGCTCGACGTGCGCCGCGCGGCCACGTCGGGGGAGCGCATGCGAGCCTCCTACGGCGGATCCTACGGGTCCGGATCGTATGGTTCCGCTTCTTATGGGTCTGGTTCCTACGGGCGTTCGCGCAGCCGCGAGGGGCGCGACCCGTGGGGCGATACCGACACGGGTGCCTTCGGCTCCGGGCGCGGCGGCGCCTCCGCCCAGCCCGCGGGGGTTCGCAAGGTGACCCGCATGGGCGTGACCCCCGCCGCCAAGCCCGCCGAGGATAAACCGGTGCTCTCCCTCAAGGTCGGCGACCGCATCAAGCACGCGACCCTGGGGGCCGGTACCGTCACCGGCATCGAAGGCGAGGGACCACGCACCGTGGCCCGCATCCGTTTCGGCCTGGGTGAGAAGCGCCTTCTTGTGCGCATGGCGCCGATGGAAAAGATCTCGTAGCGTATCCCGGCTGTGGCCTGCCGCTGCGTTATGGGCCGGGCTGCTTGATGCGCTCGTGGGCGGCGGCCTTCCTGCTTGTTGTTGCTTGTGGCACCGCTGGTGTTCCGGGCGCTGCGTGGCCAGTCTCGTGGGCCGGGCTGCTTGATGCGCTCGTGGGTGGCGGCCTGCCCGCACAATAATTTCGCACGTAATTCCCCTGTGATTACTTCAAACATTGAATTCGTGCCGTTGGAATTGCAACGTTTTTAGGCGGTCTCAAAAAATGACCGTCGGAAATTATGTGCGACTTTTTCTGGGGTGGTTATCGCCGTCACTCTCGGGGTGCTGCGGCCAGGCCCCGCCTCGAAGCCCGCCCGTGCCCTCCGGATCCTCCGGTGCCCTCCACGCCGGTGGGGCCTGGTGTGCTGTTGTGTTGGCGAGCCCCGTCTCTGCCTCGCGTTCGGTACAAAATTCTCCCTGCTCGGCTTCTTGGTGGTGACAACGGTACAAAACTCTCCCTGCATGCAGAAAAAGCGCCAAATTGAGCCATTTCGGGCGAGCGGGGAGAGTTTTGTACCGCACGTGCGGCGAGAAGGGGTGAGCAGGGAGAGTCTTGTACCGGACATGCGGCGAGGGTGGGCGTGCGGGGAGAGTTTTGTACCGAAGCGGCTCGGCGTGGTTCTTGTTGGGCGAGTTGTGTTGTGCTCTGGCATCGTCCTCGTGCCAGTTGGCGGGCTATGACAGTATCCTGGCGCTGCTCACGGGCACTGCGGCTGGGCTCTCCGGGTCCGCTGACGCCCTCCAGACCGGTGGGGCCCAGTCGCTGATGGGTAGTGCACTGGAGGGCCTACGTCTGCACGCGCGAAAATGTTCTCCCTGCGTCGCTGTTAGATCGTGAAAGCGCGAAAATATTCGCCCTGTGCGCTCAAATTGGCCCAAATTCGGCGTTTTTACGCATGCTGGGCGAACTTTTTCGCGGAAGAGCCGCCGGAGGGGTGGTGTTGGGCGAATTTTTTCGCGCCAACCGGTGCTGTTCCCAGGACTCGTAGGCGATGCGGCGTACTTCGTGCTGGCTGCGATGGGGGTTTTGCAGCATTAGGGGCGCTCTGACGGCGTGTCGCCGGCGTGTCGGAGCCTTGGATGGCGCAATTCCCCCCGTTTGGTGGTGGCGCGGCCGCTGTTTGAGGTGGTGTGGCGCCCAAAACGCAGACGACCTCGAACAAAGCACCCCAAATTCACCCATTTTCACCGAAGTGGTCTGCGTTTTGGGCAGTTCCCGGGGGGGATGGGTTGCTCGCGCACGTTGTCGGGCGCCTGGCCAGGGTGGTAGCGACCCGACAGCCACATTGTGCGTTCGCACGTTAACCCCTGAGTGTGCGCGTTAACCCCTCGATACGCACGTAAACCCCTTGATACGCACGTAAACCCCTCGACATGCACGTGGGCAGCGCTGCCCACACGCATATCATCGGGCCCACGTGCGACTTGTCGGGCCCAGGCGCAGATCATCGGGCCCACGTGCGACTTGTCGGGCCCAGGCCACCACCTGTCGGGTTAACGTGCGCATGAAAGGGCCTGCGCGCGGATCAGTGGGCTCATGTGGCCACCTGTGGGAGCGGCGTCGCTAGATTGTGCCAATTCGCGTTGGGTGTGCCCGCAGTGCCGCACGAACAATGCGGCGCACAAGGCCACCCAATCGCGACGGATGACGCCCATCGAATTCCAATGAGGCATTCTGGAGGCGCCATGCATACGGATTGTGGCTCAGCGGACCGGGCCACCCAGATGCGACGACGGTGGCTGGTGCAGGCAAAGGCAGGAGCGGACTCACCCACGAACCAGCCGTCACGTAGATTCGCATGAGCGCATCAATGCCGTCGAAAAATCCATCGTCGATAACAGCGGCAGGGAAACCAACGGGATCGAAGGCATACACGAGAGAAAGCGCCGGGGGAGTGGCAGCCGCCGCCGCATAGAGCGCACAATTGGCGCCCTTCGAGTGGCCGAGCACCACGACCGGCCCCTTCGCGCGCGACGCCGCATACGCCAGGTAGTTGGCGGCCCACCGCTGCGAATTCGTTGGAAAATCAAGGCCAAAGCGGGCATCCTCCGCCCACCCGACCGCGCTCGCATCCGTGCCGCGGAAGACTACGTAGGTGGCCCCTGCCTCGTCGATGAAGGTGGCGGCGCCGAACTGAGCGAACGGGCGCGTCCGCAACCGAGTGACCGCATCGCGCACGCGCAGGCCCCCGAATCGTGCGCTGGAGCCGGCCGCTTCGAGGAGCGGACGATCCTCGTGTGTCGGCGATGAAGAGCGATACAGGGAAGGGATGGACGAGGCCTGGGCGACCTCCCGGAGCAGGCAGCCGCGCGGGGAACGAGGCCCGGGCAGCGCGTGGAAATCCACGTAGACCAGGCAGGAGAGGGTGAGGGCGTCGGCGGGGGAGAGGTCCGCCTGAAGTGGCGAGTGAGCCTGACGAACGTAGTCAAGGATCGTAGCCACGACGTGCTCATTCCCTCCTTCGAGAGCGGTGAAAACTCGTCGTGTTCGACGTCACGAACTCTCGATTTTGCCGGATGGCCCTGTGCTGTGTACTATATCCGAGTGCCCGCAAGGGTGCCGGTTGGGCCTATAGCTCAGTAGGTTAGAGCGCAGTCCTGATAAGACTGAGGTCGGTGGTTCGAGCCCACCTAGGCCCACCATCCGCAGGCGAGCGAAAGCGGAGGATCATCATGAAGAAATGGGTCACCTGTTGTGTGGCTGTCGGATCCGTCGTGGCCGTGGGCATCGTCGTTCGACAAATTCTGGTTGATCTTTCCGATAATGCTGACCTGTGGACGTCCGTCACGGACGCCGTGGAGGACTGAGTCTCTCCAACGGGGCTATGGCGCAATTGGTAGCGCACCTGCTTTGCAAGCAGGGGGTTACGGGTTCGAGTCCCGTTAGCTCCACGCTTCACCCGCAACCTGATGGTTGCGGGTTTTTTGTTTGTGAGTTTGATCAATCCGTATAGGGCGAAGGTCCTGATGCGGCCTGATTGTGCAGTCGAAAACGATTTGTCCGACCACCTGGTTATTCGTGGGATAACGACGAGGCCGTTGTCCACAGAGCTGCAAAGTGGCCTATTAGCCGTTGTCACGACCCCTATTTATCCACAGCATTGTGCACAGTTGTGTATAAACCGTGTGGACGGTTGTTTGTCGCGCTGACCTGACTGCATAAAAACTGACCTGACAGAGTGACGTGAGAGGGTCCCTGACCTCGGAAAATATCCCCTTCACACTTGCTGCGAAACCCGTAGAATTGGCTTGAAATATACTGTTTTCGCACACTCAGGAGAAGTCTGTGCACATCAATCACATGTGGTCGAAGGCATCCAAGCCAGCCCAGCTGCTTGCCATGCTTGTCACGACCGCCCTCGTTATGATCGGCGTCACGACGCTGCCCGCCTATGCGGCGGCCCCGACGCTCAAGCTCGCTATCACTCCCGACGAGACCTCGTACCTTTCCGGTGTCGAGCAGCGCTACGTCGTCGAGTTCTCGTGCGCCTCCACCACGGAGGACTGCCTCGACTCGGTCGTCACCGTCACACTGCCCCACACCGTGACGCCCGCGGGTAACTCGAACCTCGACTCGGCCCCCGAAGGCGTCAACGCCACGGCCACCGCCGGCAAGAAGGTCGTTACCCCCACAATCACGGCGCCGACCGCTAATGCCGACGGCCTCGTCACCTACAACCTCGGAACGGTCGCCGCCGGCTCCTCGTTCC
>USPB01000143.1 GCA_900556405.1 uncultured Actinomyces sp. | reverse complement strand
CAGTGCGCGAAAATAGATGTTTAACCTTGTAGATTCTACCAAAAGTGGCGCTTGTACCCGGGATTGACAGGCTCGGAGGGTTACTTTACAAACTGTGTGATTGCAACGAAAACTCGACTGTGATGAGTCACATGCCGATTGTGGTTGTGGCTGGGACGCACGGGGCCGCCCTCCCGGCTGGGAGGGCGGCCCCGATGCGTGCGTTCAGGCGGAGCGACCGCCTGCGTTGCGGTCACCGCCGCAGCGCGACGTGCGCCTGTCGACACAGGCCTGAGGGGGTCGATTTACTTCGGATCCCACGAGTAGGACGGGATATCATTGTCTGAATCGAACAGGTCAAGGCCGTAGACGACGACGGTCTGCGTGGTGCTCTTGAGCTTATAGCCGAGCACGACCGTCTTGGTCTCACCCACGTTTATCTGCGACAACAACTCCTTGGGGTCATAGCCTGGAAGATCTTTCTTAATGAATGTCGCGGATTCCAGGAGCTTATCGTCTTGGAACAGCATGGGCAAGGTGATCAGAGGATCTACTTCCTCGTCCTTGTAGCTTTTGTTAGTGACGGTGTACGTCACGACCACGGTCTGGTCGCCGTCGTCATCTTTGGGGCCCAGCTCAATGTTTTTGCTCTCCACGTGGATGGCGCCGCCGGCGAGGTCAGCGACATAGTGGTCTTGGGATCCGCTGTTCCCCTTCGACGAGCTCGATCCCTTGTTCCCCTTCGACGAGCTCGATCCCTTGTTACCGTTCGACGAGCTCGATCCCTTGTTGCCGCTCGACGATCCCGAACCTGAATCGCTCGTGGAGGACGAAGAGGGATCAGAGGAGGGGTCCGAGGCGCTCGTTGAACCCGAGCCGAGCAGGCCCCAGACGACGAGGCCGCCGACGACGAGGAGGATGACGACGCCAGCGATGACACCGATCAGGAGGGGGGCCTTCGACTTCTTCTGGGGGGCGCCCATCGGCGTTCCGGGCTGCCCATAGCCCTGCGGGTAGCCGCCCTGGTTCTGCATACCGTAGGCGTTGCCGCCTTGGCCGCCGTAGGGGTTCGCGTTGCTCTGGCCGCCGTAGGGATCGGACGCGCTCTGCCCGCCATAGGGGTTCTGCGTGTTTGCAGCGCCGTACGGGTTGGATGCGTCCTGCCCGTAGCCCTGCTGGGGTCCGGCGCCATACTGGCCGTTCCCGTAGCCCTGCTGTTGGGGTTGCCCGCCGTAGGCGCCCTGGCCGTAGCCTTGCTGCCCCTGGGGGTTGTTTCCCCACCCGTTACCGCCCTGTTGCGCGTACGGATTGCTCATTGTTACTCCTCGTCAAATTCGCACTAGTGTGCGGGATTCAGTTGAAGACTAACAAAATCTGGCCATGTGGGGGAGTCCCCCGCTCATTTTCTCGACTAGTGACCTACCCGTAGTCGGCGCGCGGGCCGCGGCCACGCACGACGTAGGGGCCTTTCCTCCACGAGGGGGCGACGGGTCCTCGGATGATGACCTGTTCGACGACGCCCGAGCCGACCTCCTCGGCGATGCGGCGCTCGATGGTGGGCAGGAGGAGCTGGAGCTGTTTCGCCCAGGCGGTGGAGTCGGTGCGCACGACGAGGCGGTGGCCTTCGAAGGTCTCGATGTGGGCGTGTTCGGCGACCTGGGGGCCGACGATGGCACGCCATTTCGCCATGATTGACCCCATTTTCGTGGGGGTGTCCCATTCGCGGGCTTTGATGGTGCGCGCCAGGATCGCGCCCAGCGAGTTGGCCCGGCGGTAGCGCGGGCGCATGGCGGCCATGCCGGGGGCGCGGCTCCACGAGGCGCCGGTTCCTTCGAGGGCTTGGCGCAGGGCCGCGAGGTCTCCCTCGGGATCCTCCTCATTCGACGAGGCCGGGGCCTCGATCCCGCCGACGTGACGGTAGGCGGCGGCTCGGGCTGCGGCTCGCGCCTGGGCGTCGTCCTGGCTGCCGGCGAGGCGTCCGAAGCCGTCGGTTTCGATGGCGGCGTATTCGCTGGTTCCGTCGAGGCTGCGGCGGGGCCTGGTTTCGTCGAGGCCCCACGAGGGCAGGGTCGAGCGGGTGTATCCGTGCGTGCGGGCGACGCTTTGGGCGCGTTCGAGGGCGCGGACGACGAACTCGTCGGCTTCTTCGCTGGGCACATCACCGGATCCCGCGAGCCCGGGATTATCCAGACCAGCGTCGGAGAAATCCGCCTCGGAGAAGTCCTCGTCAGACAGGCCGCCACGCTCACTCATCGTCGACTCCGTCGATAACGGTGCCGCGCTGCGGGTCGAGGCGCACGTGCAGGGCGTGGTGGTCGAGGGAGGCGGGTAGGTCGCCGGCGACCGCGCAGGTGACGATGATTTGCTCGGCCTTGGAGGCCAGGGCGGCCAGGCCCTCGCGCCGCGAGGAGTCGAGTTCGGCGAAGACGTCGTCGAGGATGAGGATCGGGGTGTCGCCGTCGTCGCTGAGCAGCTCGAAGGCTCCGAGCCTAAGCGCCAGGGCGACCGACCAGGATTCGCCGTGGGAGGCGTAGCCCTTGACGGGCATCGCGCCGAGGCCCAGGGTCAGGTCGTCGCGGTGCGCGCCCACGAGGTTGACGCCGCGCTCGGTTTCCTTCTCGCGCACGGACATCAGGGCGGCGAGCATGCGCTGCGTCTGGGCCTCCACGTCGGTGAGGTCGGCACTGGCCGGGTTGTCAGGGTCTGTTCCGATGACTCGGTCGACCGAGGCGTCGAAGGCGAGGCGCAGGTGGCGCGGGGAGTCGGCGACGTCGTCGTAGGCGCGCGCGGCCGGCTCTTCCAGGCGCGAGGCGATGGACGCGCGCGCGGCCGTGATGCGCGCGGACAGCGCTGCGAACTGCTGATCCCAGATCTCGAGGGTCGACAGGTCGGGGGACTGACCGCGGCGAATCGAGGCCTGGGCGGCCTTCATGAGCGCGGCGCGCTGGCGGGCGACCCGATCGAAGTCGGAGCGCACGGAGGCGTGGATGGGGGAGAGCTGCGTGGCCAGGTCGTCCAGGAACGAGCGGCGCACCGACGGGTCGCCGCGCACGAGCGAGAGATCCTCGGGGGCGAACACGACCGTGCGCACGATGCCCAGAATCTCGCGGGGCTTCACCTGCGCGCGGTTGATGCGCGCGCGATTGGCCTTGCCGCGCACGATCTCCAGCTCGATGACCTGCTCGCGGCCCGAGGCCACGACCCGCGCGCGGATGACGGCGCCACCCGGGGCGGCCTCGGCCTCGTCGATGGGGATGCGCACGAGCGCGCCCTCCGCGCCGACCCTGTGCGACGAGAACGTGGACAGGTAGGCGAGCGCCTCGACGAGGTTCGTCTTTCCCTGGCCGTTCGCGCCCACCAGGACCGTAGGGCCCTCGGGCAGCTCGACGACCCCGTGCTTCCAGGAGCGGAAGTCGTCGAGGGCCAGGTGGGAGACGCGCACGTCAGATGCCGAAGCGGATGGGCATCAGCAGGTAGCGGAACTGCGTGACCTCGCCCTCGTCGGCCTTCTTCTGGCCGGTGATGACGGCCGGCTTCGTGGGGTGGGTGAAGCCGAAGCGCACGTAGTCGGTGTCCAGGACCTGCAGGCCGTCGATGAGGAACTGCGGGTTGAACGCGGTCGAAATGTCGTCGCCGTGCAGGGTCGCCTCGATGGCCTCGGAGGCCTGGGCGTTGTCGCCCTGACCGGCCTCGAGGACCAGCTGGCCCTCGGTGAAAGCCAGGCGCACAGAGGTCTTGCGCTCGGCGACCAGCGACATACGCTTGACGGCCTCGAGCAGCGCGTGACGATCGACGACGGCCTGGATCGGCGTGGTCTCGGGGAAGAGGCGACGCACGGCCGGGTAGTCGCCGTCCATGAGGGTCGAGGTGGTGCGGCGCCCCTGGGCGGTGAAGCCGATGAGGGACGAGGCGCCGGGCTGGGATTCGCCGGACAGGCCGACCTCGACCTTGGCGCCCGAGGTCATCGACTTGGCGACGTCCTGGAGGATGCGCGCCTTGACCAGGGCGACCTCTTCGATCGAGGGGTCGGCGGGCTCCCAATCCAGCTCGCGCATGGCGAGGCGGTAGCGGTCGGTGGCCAGCAGCGTGATCGCCGGGCCGTTGATCTCGATGCGCACGCCGGTCAGCAGGGGCAGGGTGTCGTCGCGCGACGCGGCGATCGACACCTGGGAGACGGCTTGCGACAGCGTCGAGGAGTCGATCGCGCCAACAGTGGTGGGCTGTGCGGGCAGCAGCGGGTACTCGTCCAGGGGCATGACCGCGAGCGTGAAGTGCGAGGATCCGCAGACCAGGTTCACCTTCTGGCCATCGAGCTCGACGGAGACAGGCTTGGAGGGCAGTGACTTGGAGATGTCTGCCAGGAGGCGTCCGGAGACCAGAACCTCGCCGGCCTCGTCGACGGTGGCGGGAATGTGCGAGTTCGCGGAGACCTCGTAGTCGAAGGAGGACAGGGTCAGCTCGTCGCCCTCAGCCTTGATGCGCACGCCGGCCAGGATCGGCGAGGCCGGACGCACGGGGAGCGCGCGGGCGGTCCACGACACGGCTTCGGCCAGAACATCGCGGGCGACGGTGAACTTCATAGCTGCCTCCAAAACACAAAACGGATCGGACACTACTTTACCCACAAGTGTGCGCACGTGGGGCAGGAAATTCGCCTCGAGGCCGCCATCGCGTCGCGTCGGCGTCGCCGTTGTTGTACGGAGGCCTGTGAAAAAATTTTTGTCATTGAACTGTCCCTCCATCATAAGGGTTGTGAGTTCTGTGGAAAACTCCCTTATGTGGCGGAATTTCAATCAAATCTCTGTGCTGTCATTCTGGGACGAGGCTGTGGATTCGTCACGTAGTCCTGTGCACGAAGTAAATGACAACTTTTTGAGATCCACAGGAGGGCTCTTTTTCTCCACAGCTCGAGCCCGTTCGTGCACCGCCTGTGCACAACTCCTGTGAATTGAGCGCGGGCGCCGACTTATCTCAGCGCCCGCGCGCCTTTCACGACTCTCTGGCCTTCTGCTTGATGCGGTTTGTAAGCTCCGACACGTGGTTGAAGGTCTCGCGCTTTTCCTTCATGAGCTTGGAGATCTTCTTGTTCGCGTGCATGACCGTCGTATGGTCGCGTCCGAAGGCCTGTCCGATCTTGGGCAGCGACAGGTCGGTGAGCTCACGGCACAGGTACATGGCGATCTGGCGGGCCTCGACGACGTTGTGACTGCGCTCCGAGGAGCCCATCTGCTCGATCGTCACGCCGAAGTAGACCGCGCATTGGCTCATGATGAGGC
>USPB01000142.1 GCA_900556405.1 uncultured Actinomyces sp. | reverse complement strand
ACCGCGACCTCGACCCCGAGGGCAGCGGCGACGTGCCCGACCCGTGGTACGGCGGGCATCAGGACTTCCTGGACACCCTCGAGGTCATTGAGCGGGTCACGCCGCAGATCCTAGCCCTGGTGCGCTGACGGGCCTGTTGCAGTCGAGGCTTTCTAGGGCCTGTCACTTCTAAATTTCGCACGTAATTCCCCTGCGGGATCTTCGGGTTACCCCGAGAAAACCGCACGATTTCAACGTTTAGGATTCAAATGTTGAAATAGTGGTGGTGGAATTACGTGCGAAATTAGTGTTGAAGGCGGTAACTAGGTAGGTATCCGCTCAGGATGTCAAGGAAGGCGGCGTTCTTCATCGCGGCCTGCGCGTCTTCCGTTCCGGTGTCGGGGACGAGGCGACGGAGGGCCTCCACCGATACCGGGACCTCGCGCGCGAAGTCGCCATTCATGACGTCGTCATAGGTGAATCGAAGCACGATGTATCCGCGCCTGAGAAGTTCTCGATCCCGCTTGAGGTCCTTCTCGCGCTGCTCCTTCGACGAGTGGAAGGCCCACCCATCCACCTCGATGACGATGAAGCCGAGGATGATCATGTCGACCTCGCCGACTCCTTCAATCCAGACCCCGACCTGCGGTGTCAGCCCCATGTCAATGAGCTGCAAACGCGCAACGGTTTCGAGAATCGAGCGGGCTCGGTCCGACGAGAGGGAAAGCGCTTCTCTGAGGTGAGGCAGTCGGCTGCCGGTTGACGGGATAGAGAGCGTCGAGACGTCGTAGAGGCCGCGATTGCGCGCAGCGTCGAGCATCGGCAGCGAGACCTTGAGTGGCATGCAGACGAGCACTCGTTCTAAGACCGTCCCGATGCTGGCTACGTGCGTGCGCCTTTCTTCGTCGCTCATGATCTGTTCCCTATGGATGCATACGTCATCGAAGCGGCGGAGCTTCGACGGGTGCATTCCATGGTTATACGCAACTGACAGGTGGGTCTTTTGTGGGCGTTCCTCCATGAGGATCGGAAGTTCGTATATTTGCGCAGCGCTGACACAAGAGATGCACGCGTTGTATACAAAAGCACGAACCTGATCGAGACTGAAGCTGTTCTTGTCATAGATCCAGCCTCGGTAGTGTCCGATGGACTGGGGAAGTAGCGCAGGAGTGAGCTCTGCGTGGCGCAGGCTCGATAGTTTGGTGATGCCGTGTTGTTTACGTAGCTCTTCGTTGAGGTCCATGCATAGATCATGCTACTTTGTGACGTTTTATGTGAGCTGTTTGAAAAATCTGTGGATAACTCAGAAATTTCGCACGTAATTCCCTGTCGAGGTCTTTTTGAAACCTCGTGAAAACCGCATGATTTCAACGATCTAATTTCAAATCTTGAAAGAGGTGCGGGGGAATTACGTGCGACGTTGTTAGGTAACTGAGGGTGTGGGGGAGTCGCGTGCGCGAGGGCTGGGGTACGAGGGCCGGGGTACGAGGGCTGGGGTACGAGGGCTGGGGTACGAGGGCCGGGGCGCGCGAGGCCGGGGTGCGCGAGGCCGGGGCGCAGTTCGAGAACGCCGCGTTGTCAAACGCGTTCTGCCAATGGGACGACCTTGTTTGTTGTCTGTGTCACGGATTATGGTGAGATTGCTGGCATGCCGGTCAGCCGCTGCATGGCCTGCGGTGAGTGGCCATGCGCCACAGACGATGACACGCGCATACACAACACAAACTAAGGATGCATATGAACGCACTGAAAAACGTCGCACGTGGTGAGCGGACGACAATCGTCGTCATTGCACTTGTCGCAGCCGTCGCCCTCGTCCTGGGCGTCGGTGGCTTCTTCATGGCACGCACGTTCCTGACGAGCACGGACTCGGGAACCGCGGCCTCGAAGGCGAGCTCCGATTCAAACGGGGGAATGAGTGGCGGCTCCTCGTCCAGCGAGACTTCACAGGTGCCCGACAGTGAGCCGCAGTCCGAGGCAGCTGCTCCCACCCCGGAGGCCACCGCCTCGAGCATGCCCCCGTGCGAGGACGGCACCTCTGCGCCCGACGGAACCTGCCTGCACCCCGCATCGGTTCAGTGGCTCGACGACCTCCTGCCCGACCCGTCCACCGTTGATCGCAAGGACGCTGACGCGGTGTGTTCCGCCTACGTCATCACGAATCAAACGTGGGACGCGTCGCGCGACGTCACGGACGCGTTCGCGTCCATCCGTGCGAGCGTCTACGAGACGCCCGAGCTGCAGCGTATGCACACGCCGACCCCCGAGTTGGTGAAGGGGCAGGGCGAGTTCCTGCCGCTGGTGCCGAACCGCTCCCACACGACTGTCACGATTGAGAACATCGGCGTCGAGGGCAGGGAATCGCCCCGCCGCGAAGGCAATGAGTGGGTCAGGCTCGTCAGCTTCACGCGCTCCTATGCGGATGGCTCGCACGAGCCGGTCCACGAGTTGGTGATCCTGACCCTCGTCGAGCAGGAGGACGGCACCTGGGCTGTCGGTAACGCCGAGTGGCACTGATTGGCGCTGATTGGCGCGAGGCGGGTTGGCTGATGCGTTGTGCTGTGTTGGCTGATTCTGGGTAGCCTCTTCAATTTCGCACGTAATTTCCTACCGAGGTCTTTTTGAGACCTCGAAAAAACCGCATGATATCAACGATCTGATTTCAAATCTTGAAAGAAGTGCGGGGGAATTACGTGCGAAATTGGTCGGGGGGATAAGTACCGACGCCGGATAGAGTGAGCGGCTACCCCGTGCGGGGTAGCCGCTCGCTGCGTTCAATCGTGCGTGAGGTGACCGCTTGCTGCGTTGAATCATGCGTGAGGTGGTCGCTCACTGCGTGAAGGCCTGCGTGGGCAGCCGCTCACCGCGTGAAAGCCTGTGCGTCTCAGTCGGGCAGGGACGCTCCCGCCTGTGTGAGGAGGGTGCGGATCTGCTCCTCGACGCCCTTCGTGCCGCGACCCACCGCGACCAGCTGGCCGTCCGCGCCGGCAATGTAGTGCGTCGGCCACGCCGTCGCGCCGTAGGCCTTGAAAGCCTCCAGGTCAGGGTCCAGCGCCACCGGGTAGGTGATGCCCAGCTTGTCGATCGACGCGTTCACGACCGCAGGGTCGCGCTCGTAAGCCTGCTGGGGCGAATGCACACCCACCACGACCAGGCCGTAGTCCTTGTACTTCTCGTAGATGGCCTCAAGCTCGGGGATCTCACGCTGGCAGTTCGTGCACGAGCTCGACCAGAAGTCCACCAGTGTCACCATTCCGGAGGGCTGGCCCAGGGAATTCAGCCACTCCGAGGCCTGAATCGTCGGCATCACGCCGCAGTCCTTCGCGCCGCCGCGTGCGCACTGCGCGAAGTCGGTGCTGGCCTCGACCTCCTTCTCGGGCTCGCACGCGCCGTCCTCGCAGGCGCCCTCGGTGCCGGCCTCGAGCGAGGCCGTGTAGTCGGGGATCATGCGCTGCAGAGCCATCGGAGCATCGGTCGCAATGCCCAGCGCGAGCGCAATCATGGCGACGCCCGCCGCAATGCGCAGGGGGCGCTGGCGGGTCTTCAGGAAGCGGGCCGCCACCCCGGACCCCGCGATCGCGACGATCATCAGCGGGATCGACACGCCAATCGCGAAGGAGACGGCCAGGCCGATGATGTGCCACGTGATCTGCCCGGAGCTCGAGGCCACGATGATCGAGGTCAGCACCGGGCCCGCGCACGGCACGAACGCCGCGCCCAGGACGAGGCCGAGGCCGAAGCCCGCGCTGTCACCCGTCGTACGGGGTGCGAGGCGTGCGAAGGGACGCTCCAGCACTTCCATGATCTTTGGGACGATCATGCCGATACCCACGGCAACCAGCAGCACGATGCCCGTCCAACGGATCAGCGCCTGCGGCAGGTTCAGCAGACTCAGGAGCGCCGAACCCGCGACCGTGATCAGCATGAACGAGGTCACCAGGCCCAGGACGATGAGCACCGGGCGGCGCGTCACCGACTCGCCGCTCTGCGCTGCGACAGCTGCCTTCTTGGGCGCCTCCCCGCCCAGGTTCACGCCCGGAGCGAGACGGAAGAGCGACGGATCCACGCCCGCCTTCGCTTCGTCAGAGGATGCAGAGGAGCGGGCGGCCCTGGCCTCGTTCGAGGAGGACGCGCAGTCGCGCCCGCCCGCGGCGCCCAGGAAGAGCGCGGGCAGGACCGGGAGGATGCACGGGGAGATGCCCGTGATGAAGCCGCCGAGAAGGCCGAGCAAGAGGAACATAGGTTCACCTTACTTGGAAGTGGTTGAAAATGCGCGCTACTTATCGACGGCAAGCATGGCAACCGTTTGGCATGACCGTCCCCTGAAAAGTCGCACGTAATTCGCTCCCTGGCATTTCAAACGTTGAAATTGGATCGTTGAAATCATGCGGTTTTCGGCCGTACTCTAAAACTGACCGTGGGAAATTACGTGCGAAATTATGGGGGTGTGGGCGCAGGGATGACGGTGGCGAGGCCGGGGAGCCGGCGGCCCGAAAAACGCGCGGACAGCGCGGTGGCGAGGCCGGGGAACGGTCGGCAGGACTCGCCTACAGCGACAGGACGAGGTCCGCGCGCTCCTTCGTGCGCTCGACCAGCGCCATGTTCGCCGCGTCCACGGTGCGCACCCAGTGCGCCGCGTCCGCGCGGTCGCGCCCAAAGCTCATGTGACGGTCGATGAGGCGCGAGGCGAGCTCCTCGAAAGGCGTGTCAATAAAGACGAGCAGGTCGATGAGGCCACGCACGTCCGCCCAGCCGGGCAGCTCGAGACCCAGGTAGTTGCCCTCGGTGATGACGACGCCGTCGACCTCGACGGGCAGGGAAGCGGCGACGGGTTCGTGCAGGTCGCGCCGGTAATCGGGGGCGAGGACCACGCCGTCCGCGCGCCGCACACGCCCCAGGAGGGCGACGAAACCGCCCACGTCAAACGTGTCGGGCGCGCCCTTGTGGTCGGCGATGCCGCGCGCCGCCAGCACCGCGTTGGACATATGGAAGCCATCCATGGGGGCCAGTCCGGCGACGGGGATGTCGGCCTCGGGCAGGGCGCGCGCCAGCTCGGCGGCGATCGTCGTCTTGCCGGTCCCGGGAGGGCCGGTCAGGCCCAGCACGCGCACGGGGTCACCGCTGCGGGCGCGCTCGGCCACGGCCTCGACAATGCGCCGGGTAATCGACGAGGCCTGGGCGCGCCCGGGAGAGGCGGCCGCCTGCCGTCCTGAGCCCGCCCGAGAGGAAGTCACGGCTTGATGACGGGCAGCGTCGACCAGGGGAAGTTGATCCACTT
>USPB01000141.1 GCA_900556405.1 uncultured Actinomyces sp. | reverse complement strand
GAGCGCGATGAGGACCTCGTCGGTGTGCAGGCGCGGGTTGCGCGAGCCCAGGTCGTGGGTCTTGAGGCGCTGGATCGGCTCGATCGACTGCGGGGCAAGGAGCTGGACCTCGTCGGGCAGCCCCGCAAGCTTCTTGAGCGCGTTGAGCAGCATCGCCGAGGAGCAGCCCAGCAGCGCCGACGTCTTGCCCGTGACGATCTGGCCGTCGGGCAGCTCGATCGCTGCGGCAGGCTCGCCCGTCGCCTCGGCCAGCTCGAGGGCCGGACGCACGACCGGGCGGTCCATGCGCCCCACGCCCACGCGACTCATCAGCAGGGAGATGCGCGCCGACTGCACGGGCTCGCTCATCTCCTTCTTCTCGGTCACGAGGGCCTTGTAGTAGCGGCGAATGATCTCCTGCCGCGAAGCCTCCGCACAGGCCTCGTCGTCCACAATGCAGTGGCCCGCCATGTTGACGCCCATGTCCGTGGGGCTCTTGTAGGGCGAGGAGCCGAGGATCTTCTCGAACAGGCGGTTCAGGACGGGGAAGATTTCCACGTCGCGGTTGTAGTTGACCGTCTTGATCCCGTACGCCTCCAGGTGGAAGGGATCGATCATGTTGACGTCGTCGAGGTCGGCCGTGGCGGCCTCGTAGGCGATGTTCACCGGGTGATCCAGCGCAATGTTCCAGATCGGGAAGGTCTCCCACTTCGCGTACCCCGACTCGATCCCGCGCTTGTGATCGTGGTAGAGCTGCGACAGGCAGGTCGCCATCTTGCCGGAACCCGGGCCGGGGGCGGTCACGACGATCAGGTCACGGGTGGTCTCCACGTATTCGTTCGCGCCGTAGCCCTCATCGGAGACGATGCGCTCGACGTCCGAGGGGTAGCCGGGGATCGGGAAGTGCCGGTAGACGCGGATGCCGAGCTTCTCGAAGCGTTCCTTGACCTCGGCGGCCGCCTTGTTGTCGTCCGTCCACTGGGTGATGACGACGGACCCGACGTACAGGCCACGCTCACGGAACTCGTCAATCTGGCGCAGAACCTCATCGTCGTAGGTGGTGCCCATGTCGGCGCGAACCTTGCGGCGCGCGAAATCCTTGGCGTTGACGGCGACGATGATCTCAACCTCGTCGGCCAGTTCGCGCAGCATGCGCACCTTGTTGTCGGGCGTAAAACCCGGAAGGACGCGCGAGGCGTGCATGTCGTCGATCAGCTTGCCGCCAAACTCCAGGTAGAGCTTGCCGCCGAATTCGCCGCGTCGTTGGGCGATGTGTCGGGACTGCATCTCGACGTACTGATCACTGTCAAAACCGATGCGGTGCATGCATCCTCCGAGGTCGCGTAAATAGAAGAGGCCGTCCGTGCGGGGCGGGCAGGCGCAGTCGCGCCCTCGGGGTTCCATTGTAAGGGCGGCGGCATGCCACTTTACGGATGGCACGCACGAAAGGGGTCCGACCTCACACGATGTGCCGCTGCATCGCCCAACGCGTCAGCTCGTTGCGGTTGGAGAGCTGGAGCTTGCGCAGGACCGCGCTCACGTGGGTTTCGACGGTCTTGATGGAGATGAAGAGGTCGTGGGCGACTTCCTTGTAGGTGTAGCCGCGGGCGATGAGGCGCATGACTTCCTGTTCGCGCGCCGACAGCAGGTCCAGCTCGCTGTCGGTCGTGGAAACCTCGCCGGTCCCAAAGGCATCCAGGACGAAGCCGGCCAGGCGCGGGCTGAAGGCGGCGTCCCCGGCGGCGACTCGTCCGATGGCCTCGACGAGGTCGGGGGTGGAGATCGACTTGGTGACGTATCCGCGGGCGCCCGCTCGGATGACCTGGACGACGTCCTCGGCCGCGTCGGAGACGGACAGCGCCAGGAAGTGCAGGCCCTCAATGTCGCGGCAGGAGCTGGCGACCTCGGCACCGCCTCCGCCGTTTCCGCCGGGCAGGTGCACGTCGAGGAGGGCGACGTCCGGGGTGAGCGCGCGACAGGCTGCGATGGCACCCTCGACGTCGGAAGCGTCGCCGACGACTTCCAGGTCAGCCCCGGAATTCTCGAGCTCGGCGCGCACGCCTGCGCGCACCATGGGGTGGTCGTCGATAACGAGGATGCGGATGGTCACTGTGTCCTCCCGGTGGGCGCTGTTTCTTCCAGGATATCGGAGCGCGGCACGCTCAGAGCAATTTCGGTTCCGCGGGCGAGACGCCTGATCGTGGCGCTTCCCCCTGCTCGGCGCATACGCCCGACGATAGAGTCGCGCACGCCGTGGCGGTCGGCGGCGATGGTGGCGGGGTCGAATCCTTCGCCGTTATCCTTGACAAAGGCCTCGATGGCTCGGGGGCGTACTTCGACGTAGACGGAGACGGGCGGGGCGCCGTGACGCACGGCGTTTTGGCAGGCCTCGGCCAGAGCCGCGACGAGGGCAAGCTCACCGGGACCCGGGCGCATGTCGCCGACGACGACGACGCTGATCGGCACGCCGTAGCGGCTCTCGACGCCGACGACGGCCTCAGTGACGGCCGCTTCCAGGGAATCGGCGGCCTGCGCGTGGCCCGTGTAGAGCCAAGCACGCAGTTCGCGCTCCTCGGTGAGGGCGATGGCACGCACGCGGGCCGGGTCCTCGGCGGAGGCGCGGATCAGGGTGAGGGCCTGGAGCACCGAGTCGTGCAGGTGAGCGGCGATGTCGGCGCGCTCGGCTTCGCGCACGCGCTGAGCCTGAGCCTGTGAGAGATCCTTCGTGGTGCGCAGCCACATGGGGACGAGAGCGAAGAGCACGCCCGCCACCAGAGCAGCCCCGATGAGACCGCCACGCAGCAGAATGACGGGCGGATTATCGCGCGAAGCGACCAACACGACGCCGAGCGCCAGCAGCACGATGCCGCCAAGGACAATGCCGACGAAGCGCAGCGATCGCCAGCCATTCGCGTCGCGGCTCTGACTCCACACGAGCGCAATGCCCGACATAATCGAGACGATGGCCCCCATGTCTCGCCAGTCCAGGGTGCCCGTCGCGTTCAAGACGGTACCCGCGATCGCCGCCACGATCAGGGCCACGCCGACGACAATCAAGCGATTGCGCGACACCTGGGCGGCGCGTTCTTCACGCAGTCGGACGAGGCCGGGGCTGAGCGTACCCTCCCCGCTTCGCTCCGGGGAATCCTCGGGGACCGTCACCCACAGCCACAAGTAAACGCCGAAGCCGAGACCCACAAAGGTCATGCAGATCATGATGATGCGCACGAGAGCGACCGACACTCCCAGGTGTACGGCCAGCCCCGAGCACACGCCACCCAGCCAGGGGGCCGGCATGTCCGGGCTCGAGGCGGTCGCGCGCACGAGCGGGGGCCTGCTGGGAGGCGCCGGAATCGGCGGAGTCCACCCCGGACGGGGGGAATTCACGGGTCTGCTCACGCTCCCATTGTGGCATGCCACGGGGTGTCCCCCCGGGATACCCCCAGCACAATCAGGGGTCATTCAGGGGGTCCCCTACTGTCGCGCTCCCCCCGTTCTTTGGTTGAGTAGTGGTATCGATCCACGCCGCGTGGATCCCATCGAGAGGAAGTGCATGATGAGTTGGTCGAACGGCACAACAGATCCGAGTGCTCAGTACCAGCAGCGCCCGCCCCGCAACAGGTTCTTTGAGTCCATGCGCGGCTCGGGATGGTACCGCGCGCAGCCTCGCGTCATCGGCGGCGTCTGCTCGGGAATCTCCGCCCACCAGGGGTGGGACCTGTCTCTCGTGCGCGTCCTCGTGGTGGTCTCCGCGTTCTTCATGCCGCTCGTTATCCTCGCCTACGGGCTGGCCTGGCTGCTCCTGCCCGAGGCTGAGGACGGCCGTATTCACGTCGAAGAGACCATCGAGGGGCGCTTCGACATCGCCGTCATCGGCGGCGCTCTGATGATTCTCGCCGCCCTGTCCTCGATGTTCTCCGATGTCGGCGTGTTCGGCATCATGGGACTCGGATGGTTCATGCTCCTCATCGGGTTTCTCTGCCTGACGGGCATTGCGGCCGTCATCGTGGTTCTGGTGCGCTCTAGCACACAGGGCGCGGGCCAGCAGCACCCCTCCTACGGGGCCGCCCACTACGAGGCTCCACGAAACAACGCCCCGTCGGCTGCTCCCACCCCGAACACGGCGGGCGCCTCCGTCCCTTTTGCACCAGCTACCCCGGCCGCTGACGGCACGGGGGAGCCGGATCCGGGCATGAAGCCCGAGCAGGGTCCCGCAGGTTTCCCCGCGTACGGCGTTCCGAGCGATTTCCAGTCCTCCCCCGCCGGCGCCGCCAGCCCGCAGGCCGGACCGCGTCCGGCCGCCGCTACCGCCTCCGTGCCCCACCCCGGCTGGACGCCTCCCGCGAGCGCGCCCACGCCTCGTCGATGGAACGCTCCGCCCGCGCCGACGCATCGCCCACGCACCGTTTCCGGTCGCGTGAACCTGGCGATCACGGGCCTGCTGGTGCTCATCACGGCTGCCGTTTTCGCCGGACTGTACTGGGCGGATAAGGGCCTGTCGATCCCCCTCATCACCGGCGAGACCGAGGGGCAGACGATCGCCCGCATCATCACCATCGGTGGCGGCATGTGCCTGCTTGTCGTCGGGCTCTCCCTGGCGATTGCGGCCCTGCGCGATCGCGGTGCCGCATGGCTCACCGCCCTGTCGGTCATCGGCATCATCATGGCGTTTCCCACCGCGGCCATCGGCACCCAGGCCTCCCACCCCACCGATTTCCTCATCAACGTTCACCCCGGGGCCATCAACACGGAGACGACGCGCGACTGGACGGTCGACAGAGTCAGCGGAGGCAACCCGGCCGGCACGACGCTACTCGACCTAAGTGGAGCCCCCGTCGGTACCACGAAGACAATCGTCGTCGACTGGGAGGCCTGGAGCAGGCTGACCATTCAGGTGGCCGAGGGCCAGCCCGTGCAGATCGTGTGCCAGTCGGACATCGAGACTCTCTCCACCAACATGGACGGCGACGGCTGGGCGTCCCCGCTGAACAACTGCGCGGGGGCGACCGCCACCTCCCCCTCCTGGGGGCAGCCCTCCCTCGGCGGCATCACCGTCCTCATCACTGATAGCGCCGGACTCGACACGTTGACGATCCTGCAGACACCCGATTCCTCGGGAACGTGGGGTTCCAAGCCGACCGCGACGCCCTCGGCTACCCCGTCGGCAACGCCCTCGACGACTCCGAGCACCTCTCCATCTCCCACCCCTACCGGCTCCCAGTCGGGTAACTGAGGAAGGACCACGACCATGACCACCTCGAGCGACGACCTCACCACCGAAC
>USPB01000140.1 GCA_900556405.1 uncultured Actinomyces sp. | reverse complement strand
GGCTGATGGATGGTGGTTCCTGGTATTACCTGAGCACTGATTCGGGAGCGATGTATACCGGTGGGCACTGGATCGGCTGGAAGTGGTACAACTTCACCGAAAATGGCCAGTGGAACGGCTGATGCCGCAACACGCTGAATGTGCGTGACACGGTGTGCGCCCCCGGGAGGCCGGGGGCGCACACTCGTTTTGTGTCCAATTATCTGTGGGGTCAAAATCCCAGGATTTTCTCAGCTGCCCTTGCCGTTGTCGCAAGGTTGGCCTCCTACAGTAGGTGTCATCACAAGGGAATACGGCACGGGCCACACGGGCTCGCGTAACGCCGACGAGAGACATTTTGAGGAGCTTACTGGGACTACTTGCACTGTGTTGATGGGATACGCCGAGGGGCCGACCGCCAGGTCGGCCCCTCGGCGTATCTGCATCTGGAGCGGCTCGTGGGAACTGTGGGGTGAGCTACGTGTTGCAGGGGCTTCGTCGTCCGTGCAGCTGAGTGCGTGCGTTGGGGGTTTGCGTGACGGGTCTGTGGTGCGGAGTGTGGTGAGGAGTCTGCGCTGCGGGAAAACCTCTGTGCCGGATCTGTTTCCCAGCGCCCACCAATTTCGCACGTAATTCCCTCGCGACTGCTTCAAACATTGAATTGTGGTCGTTGGAATTGCAACGTTTCTGGATGTTGTTGAATGTTCACGCAGTCGAATTACGTGCGAGTTTTGTCTGGTTGTGGTTATGGCGGGGGTGTTGTGGCATATCGGTGGCCTGCGCGCCGGTCGCAGCTCGGGGGTTTGCGCGACACGAAGCCCTCTGACGGTGTGTCGTCGGCGTGTCGGACCCCCATGTCGTGCAATTCCCACCTGGCTTGGTCTCCTCCAGCAATTTCGCATGCAATTCCCCTGAACAATCTTGTTTGTCTGTCACAGTACGTGTCGCCGTGTCACTTGTGTTGTGGAATTGCATGCGACTTTGGGTAGTGAGGCTCACATGTGCTGCGGGGGTGTGCTGGGCATGAAAAACCGGGGCGCGCCAGGCATATCGCCCGACGCGCCCCGGCCTCGTCAATGAGAGACGCTGAGGTTTACTCAGAGGCGTTCAAAACCAGCGTCCCACGCGGCGCGCACGGGGTTCGCGTCGGCGACCAGCTGATCGAAACGCAGGTCGGCGATGTCGATGACCTCGCCGAGCGCGAAGCGAGCCTCGCGGGCGGGGGAGTGCTCGACGCGACGCCAGCCCGAGGACAGCAGGTGCTTGCGGTCCACCACGTTATCCACGCAGATGACCAGCGGGCGATTGAACTTCTCGCGGTAGGCGGCAGCCAGAGCGCGCAGCTCCTCGGCCTCCTCGGAGGACACCTCGCCCACGGACAACGACGAGGTATCCGAGCTGGCCTGCTCATCACCCGCGCCGTCGAGGACCAGGGAGACGACGTCCGTGTAGGACGCGATGAGCTCCTCGGCCTCTTCAGGGGAAGCCGACAGGACGGCGTCCTCGAAAGAGGAACGCAGCTCGGACACGGAGGCAAAGGGACGGGACTCCCAGGCGCGCTCGACCGGCCACGTGTGCGAGGAGAACATCGACGAGAAAGTCGCGACGAACTGGTCGCGATCCATCGCGTTGACGTCGTCCAGGTTGATCTTCCTGCCGTCCACCACGGCCACGTCCGGCGAGGCGGGGCGTCCGATGTGGAAGAACAGGAGGTTCAAGATGATGGCCGTCAGCGAGCCAATGGTCACGCCGGAACCGAAGATGATCTGCAGCCAGGAGGGCATGACCGTGACGATGCCGGGCTTCAGCGTCACGAGGAGGGCGAGGCCGATCGAGGTGGAGACGATGACCGCGTTGCGGTTGTCTCGCAGATCCACCTTCGCCAGGGTCTGGATGCCAACAACCGCGACGTTCGCGAACATCGCCAGGGAGGCACCGCCGATGACGGGCTGCGGGATCGCCGCGACGATGGCCGCCGCCTTGGGCAGCAGGCCGAGGATGATCATGAAGACACCCGCTGCGGTCACGACCCAGCGCGACTTCACGCGGGTCAGGCGCACCAGGCCGACGTTCTGCGCGAAGCATGTGTAGGGGAAGGAGTTGAGGATACCGCCCAGCAGGGTGGACAGGCCGTCGGCGCGCAGGGCGTTGGCGATGTCGCGCGGGGCGATGCGCTTGCCCACGACCTCGCCGGTGGCGAAGACGTCGCCCGTGGTCTCCACGGCGGTGACCGCCATGACGATGATCATGGCGATGATTGCTGTCAGCGAGAACTTCGGGGTGCCGAAGTAGAAGGGCGTGGTAATAGCCACCCAGTGGGCCTCGCCGACGCCGGAGAAGTCAGTCTTGCCCATGGCGAAGGCGACGGCCGTCATGATCAGCAGCGCGAGGAGGACGGAGAGCGTTCCCATGAAGCCCTTAAAGAGGCGCTGAATGATGATGATGATCGCGATTGTGCCGAATGCGAGGCCGAGAGCCTCGTACGTCAGTGCAGTCTTGGCCGCGTCGTCGGCGGCCTTATCGGCCCAAGCGACAATGTCTCCGGCGGAGACCGACAGGAGCGTCGTACCCATGACCGTCAGGAGCGTGCCCGTGACGATCGGCGGGAAGAAGCGTAGGAGCTTCGCAAAGAACGGGGCGACCAGGAAGACGATGAGGCCGACGGCGATGATCGAGCCGTACATGGTGGCCAGGCCGGTCCTGGGGTCGGCACCGGCGGGCGTGGCCGCCGCGCCGATTGCGATGAGGGGGGAGACGGCGGTGAAGGTGACGCCCTGAATAAGGGGGAGCTTCACGCCGATGAATCGGCCGATGCCGGCCGACTGGATGATGGTGGCGATGCCACAGGTGAGCAGGTCCGCGTTGATGAGGTGGACCAGCGTGTGTTTATCGAGTCCGAGACCGGAAGCGATAACGAGAGGGACGACCACGGCGCCCGCGTAGAACGCGAGGACGTGTTGAATGCCCAGAATGGTGAGTTTCCCAAAGGGAGGAACTTGATCGACGGGATGGGGAGCGGACGAGGGGCGTGATGCCATCTGTGTCTCCTGGACCTTTATCCAAGTGTTGAAGGGACTCATCCATTCTCTGTGATCAGGCGGCAGATTTTACGAGTTATTTAGAAAGTGTGGCGAGTTATATCTTGTATCTGCCTGTCGTGGCTGGTGTGAGGTGGGTCAGTTGTTGGAGGCGGGAGCTGAAATGTCGCGCTTTGTCCCTCCGCCGATGGTCGTGAAGGTGGTTGATTGAATCGTCGTGTGTCGTTGGTTGTCGTCTCGCTTCGTGAACGATGAGGCGGGGGCTTGGGGATGGTCGGATGCCTTTGGGCGAGTGGTCGACACTCGATGTTTGTCAGGTGTTATGAGAGGGGTCTAGCCTCCGTTGTGGGAGGCCCTGCCGTTACCGGGAAACGAGCCGGTGGAGCTGCATTTGGGGGCCGCGGAATTGCAACCAGTCGGCAAGTTTGAGTGATCTGATGCACAGAATTGACGGTTTTCGAGCAAAAAAACGAGAACTTTTCGTGAAATCCGCGAAATCTGGCCCTAAAGTCGGCGAAATCGTCGAAGATTTCGTAGTGTGTCATTCGTGACCACGACAGTGGTAACCAAGAACGAACAGGAATGAGGTTTCTCAATGTCCGTGAACCGTACCGAGCTTGTCGCTCAGATTGCCGAACGCGCCGACCTGACCAAGGCGAAGGCCGACGAGGCCCTGGCCGCCTTCCAGGCCGTCCTCGTTGAGTCCCTGGCTAAGGGCGAGGCCGTCAAGGTGACCGGCCTGCTCTCGGTCGAGCGTGTTGAGCGCGCCGCCCGCACCGGCCGCAACCCCCGCACCGGCGAAGAGATCAAGATCCCCGCTGGCTACGGCGTCAAGCTCTCCGCTGGCTCCACCCTGAAGAAGGCCGTCTCCAAGTGACGCGCTGACGACAGCGACGCGTGTGGGGCGTGACCGCGTGGTCGCGCCCCACACGCGTCTTTGTGGTCATGATCCCGCCGCGATGGGCAGCGACGCCCCGGCGTGGTCGTGGCCGTTGGAACCGCATCGTGTTCTACCCTGCATGACGGTGCCCCGGCCTGATGACTCAGGCCGGGGCACCGCTTGGAGTTCGCATGAACGTATGTGTCAGGCGTCCACCTTTTCCTTCACGCTCAGCGACAGGAGCGGGTGGTGGCAGGCCACGCGGTGCGTCTCATCCGTGAGCATGGGCTGCACCTTGCATTCCTCGCCCGCAAACGGGCAGCGCGGGCGGAAGCGGCAACCCTCAGGCGGGTTGACGGCGCTCGGCGGCTCGCCGGTGAGCTTGATGGCATTCTCGTCGTGCTTGAACTCCGGGTCGGGCACGGGGATCGAGTCGATGAGCGCCTTCGTGTAGGGGTGCTTCGGGTTCTTGACGACCTCGTGGGCAGGGCCCTCCTCGACGATGCGGCCCAGGTACATGACGCCGATGCGGTCCGCCATGTACTGGACGACCGCGAGGTCGTGGCTGATGAACAGGTAGGACAGGCCCAGTTCCTGCTGCAGGTCCTTCATGAGGTTGAGGACCTGTGCCTGGACGGAGACGTCCAGCGCGGAAACGGGTTCGTCCGCCACGATCAGGTCGGGTGCCAGGGTTAGCGAACGGGCGAAGCCGATGCGCTGGAGCTGTCCGCCCGAGAACTCGTGCGGGTAGCGGTCGAGGATCTCCTCGGTCAGGCCGACCTGCTCGAGGATCTCCATGATGCGCTCGGCAATCTGGCGAGCGTTGCCGGTCTTCTGAATGCTCATGGGCTCGGCCAGGATCTGGTCGATGCGCATGCGCGGGTCCATCGCCGCGTAGGAGTCCTGGAACATCATCTGCACGTCGCGGTGGATGCGCACCGCATCGCGTCCCTTGAGCGTGGCCAGGTCGCGTCCATCGAGTTCGATGGCGCCACCCGAGGGCGGCTCGAGGCCGGCGATGAGTCGACCCACGGTGGACTTGCCGCAGCCGGACTCGCCGACGAGGCCGTAGGTCTCGCCCTTCTTCACCGTGATGGAGACGCGGTCGACGGCGGAGACGACGCCTTTCTCGCGCTTGAAGAAGCCCGATCCGGCCGACTCGTACTCGCGCGAAGCCTCCTTGACGTCGAGCAGTGTTTCGTGGGAGATCTGCGGGACGTCCTCGGCCGCACCCTCGGTCTTGTTGGAATCCAACTTGCCCTGGAGGACCGCGGGAGACTCGTCGCCCTCCTGAACCGGGTGGTAGCAGGAGAAAGTGTGGGTCTCGTCGCCGCGCAGGCTCGGGTAGCCCGCGCGGCACTCGTCGGTGGCCCACAGGCAGCGGGCCGCGAAGCGGCAGCCCACCG
>USPB01000139.1 GCA_900556405.1 uncultured Actinomyces sp. | reverse complement strand
AGCGCTCTTCGCGGCGGGTGACGAAGGGGTAGCCCTCCTCCATCCACGGGTCCGGATGCTCGGTCTGGAAGCCGTTGTCGAAGAGCTGCTTGAACAGGCCGTAGCGGTACAAGATGCCGTAGCCGCGCACGGGCAGGTCGAGGGTGGCGCAGGAGTCGAGGAAGCAGGCGGCGAGGCGGCCGAGGCCACCGTTACCGAGAGCAGCATCCGGCTCTTCTTCGAGGACCTGACCGAGGTCGAGGCCGTAGGCGGCGAGGGCTTCGCGAGCCTTCTCAACGAGGCCGAGGTTCGACAGGTTGTTGAGCAGGGCTCGACCCATGAGGAACTCGGCGGAGAAGTAGTGTTCCTGACGGCCCTTGGCGTAACGCTCCGTGGTGGCGGCCCAGTTATCCGCGATCTGATCGACGATTGCGGCGGACAGGCCCTGCCACACCTCCATCAGAGTCGAATCTTCAACGGGGCGTCCAGAGGTCGCACGCACATGAGAGGGCAGCGACTGCGTCAGATCCAGCGTCATACGATTTCCTTTTTTGTAACTGCGCCGTGCCCGCCGCGGGGGCGAGCGCCCCAGGTCGGAGCTGGCTTCACCTCTAGAGGGTAGCGAGTATGTGGCCCAATTCCCTGCTCTGACACAGCACTGGGAGAAACCCCACCTCCGGCCACGTGACGGAACACACCTGTCAATTCCAGCCCATGACTAAAGGCCCAGGTTGGCGCGCATTTACAAACGACAACCAATCACCACCTGCAGCGAGCTGCGAAAAATCCCCTCAATGATTTTTCGCAAACGTGAGACACGGTCAGCGTTCATGGACTAAGGTTCTCATGTAACCAATGCTGACCAGGCTAACAACAGCCACCATGGCCAGTATCCTTGAGACTGAATCACCTTCAACATGAGGAACACGATGAAACTGACGCATAGGTTGACCATCGCGACGGCTCTGAGCGCCACGCTCGCCACCGCCCTGATCGCAGGCCCCGCCATGGCCGCGACCTCTCACGATAACCAGCCCCCGAGCCCCGGCACCGCCAACGGCGACAAGTCCACCTCGTGCCGCGCCGACTGGACCGCCGCCGCGATCCTCGACACGGACATCCTGGCCCACCACCCCGATCTGGTGACCCCCGCCGACATCACCCTTAACGCCGACGGCACCGTCAACAAGATCGCCACCGGCTCGAACAACGGCTACACCTCGAAGATCTCGACGAATTTCAACACCGAGACCTACAAGGCTCCGGGCATGTTCGAGGCCAACCACTGGATCGCCGGCTCCACCCAGAACTGGCGTTTCCCCGTGGCCACGAAGAACAAGTTGGTCGCCGGCACGACGATCACCGTCGACCTGCCCGACGACATGGCCGACACTACGTTCATCGGCAAGCTCGAGACCCGCGCGGGCCTGAACGCGTACATGCAGGCCTGGGGCCCTCGTGAAGCCGAGTACACGTGGAATGACGGCGACTTCACCGCCACCCTGACGGACGCCGCGAAGAACATCTGGACCATCACGCTGAACAAGGGCCTCGACGCCAACACCGGCACGATCTTCCAGTTCACGGGCACCTTCCCCGAGGGCGCCGAGTCCTCGACCGCGTCCGCCAACCTGGTGGGCGCCCAGTTCCCGGCCGACGGCCAGGTCTGCGGCGACCTGCCCACCCCCGCGACGCCCAAGCTCACCAAGTGCCAGGTCACGACCGTGGACCGCACCGTGTGGAGCCCCTACTCGCGCGACATCAACGAACGCTCCAAGTACTCGAGCTCCTGGGGTTCCGAGGAGCCCAAGTGGGGCGAGGCCAACGCTGACGGCTGGTTCACTTCCCGCGGCGAGGCGAAGGCCGGCGACTCGCGCACCCTGCGCCTGTACGGCGCGACCCACAAGGACCTCACCAACGCGACGCTGACGATCAAGGCCGTCCAGGGCCTGACGTTCGACGCCTCCACGATCAACACGATCTCCAACCCCGGCGCCGGCGCCCTGAAGGGCAACGGCTTCACGAACACCGTCGAAGGCCTAGGCGACATCAAGGTGAGCGAGGACGGTAAGACCATCACCGTGATGATCGCCCACATGCCTGCAAACTCGAGCTTCTCCTTCAACATCAACGGCACCCTGACCGGCGAGACTCTCGAGGGCTCCCCGATCCTGGCCCCGATCGTCCTGCACAACTGGCTGACCGGCACGGACAGCGAGTGCACGGTTCCCACCGAGGAACCCAGCACCCCGGCGCCGTCGGATTCCCCGACGCCCGAGGCAACGACCCCCGCGCCTACCCCCTCTGCAACCCCGAGCGGCAACCTCGCTCGCACGGGCGCTGACACCCCGATGCTGGCCGGTGCGGCCATCATGGCGGGCCTGGCAGGCCTCGGAGCCCTGGCTCTGCGTCGCCGTCAGCGCTAAGCGCTAGCCCCTGCGAGGGAGCGCCCCTGCGGGGGCACTGCCCGCAGGGGCGCATCAACAGGAAAGTGGCACCCCTCGATGGAGCGGTGCCACTTTCCATCACCGGTTCATCATGAGGGCTCAATTCATGGTGACTTTCGGTAGTTCCATTGTGCATGTGATGCACACATCATTTCAAGATGAAACGATGATTTTTCGGTGCAAATTCGCGGTTTCTAACTGCACGTTCGTGCACAACTATCGCGCGATCTGCGCAAACTAGACAAAACGCGGGCCCGCTCGAAACGAGCGGGCCCGCGGTGCTTGTCAGGCGAGGACGCCTCAGTGACGCTTGCGAGCGACCACGAGAGTCACGCCACCAGCCAGAGCGATGACGCCAGCGCCAGCGGCGATCGAAGCGGCGGAACCGGTGTTCGCCAGGGTCGGGGCAGCCCCACCCTGGGCGCCGGACGAAACCGGAGCGTTCGTGTTGCGGATGCCGCCACGAGCGGACACAGGAGCCGGGCCATTGCCGGTCGCGATCTGGCCGCGGGTGGACACGCCAGCGTTGCCGACGGGGCCGGAGGCCGCGCCTGCACCACCCTGGTCGGCGGCGGGGGCGGGAACCGAAGAATCGTCGGAGGGGGTCGGAGTCTCAGCGGAACCACCGGTGTTGTTGTCGGCCGGGTTCGAGGGCTCGGGGGCCGGATCCTCGGTGGTCGGGTTCGAGGGCTCGGGAGCCGGATCCTCGGTAACCGGGTTCGAGGGCTCGGGGGCGGGGGCCTCGGTAGCCGGGTTCGAGGGCTGGTCGGCGGTGGGGTTTTCGGCGGCGAAAGCGACACCGGCCGAAGCAGCGATCAGGCCGAGCGCCGCGGTCGCGGCAAGCAGAGACGAGGTCGTCTTCTTCATTGTTACTCCTGGTACGAATGTGGTGAGGGATGAATGCGTGACCCTGACCAGTGCGGGCCGTGTCGTGTCACGGCGTTCTCCCCCACCCTACAACACTTCCTGACCGATATGCACAGATTTCCGCAAATCACCCGTCGGCGCGTCGCACGCCACTGCGGCACGACAGCTTGACGAGCTCGAAACAACATGAAAATGCCCAGGTCAGCCCAGGTGAGCAGTCGCGATGAACTGGAAGATTCCCTCCATGATGAGCTGCGTCGCAATGGCTGCCAGCAGCAGACCAGAGATCTTTGTCAGCAGCATGATGCCGCCGGGCCCCAGGAACCTGGAGACCACCAAGGAAAAGCGCATCGTCAGCCACATGACGACATGGGCCAGGACCACTGCGACAATGACCGCAATCCACGAGCCGACGTTTGTGCCGGCCTGCCCGACGGCCACCATGACCGCAACGATCGAGCCGGGCCCCGCCAGGAGCGGCGTCCCCAGCGGCACGAGCGCAACGTTCACGCCCTCGTCCCCCGTATCGGGTGTCGACGAGTCGGTACCCATGAGGAGTTCCATGGCGACCAGGAAGAGCAGGACGCCGCCGGAGAGCTGCAGCGCCTCCATCGAGATGTGGAGGAGGCGTAGGATCTGCCCGCCGAGGATCGCGAACGTCAGGATGACACCGAAGGAGACCAGCGTGGCTTGGACGGCGGCGCGACGCTGCTTCGGCTGCGTAAAGCGCGAGGTAAGCCCCAGGAAGATCGGGACGGTGCCGACGGGGTCCATAATGACCGTCAGCGTCGCGAAGGCGGTCGCGAAGAGGGTGACGTCGAAGAGACTCACGGCTCGACCACCTCGATGCAGCCCTGCGCGACGACCTCGGCGATGACCTGCGGGTCCGTCGTATTTTCGCCGATGCGATTCGGCTTTCCCGTCCCGTGGTAGTCGGAGGAGCCGAACATCGCCAGGCCCATCTCTCGGGCCATGCGCTCGACGTCGGCGCGGTCCTCGGGGCCGTGATCGCGGTGGTCACGCTCGATGCCGAAGAGGCCGGCCTGAGCCATCTCGGCGATGGCGGACTCGGGCAGAAGGCGCTGACGCTTGCGGGCGCGGGGGTGGGCCAGGACGGGCACTCCCCCAGCCTCGCGCACGCAGCGCACGGCCTCGACCGGGTCGGGCGCCCAGTGGTGCACGTAGTACGGACCCGACGGGTGCAGGGCCTTGACGAAAGCCGCGCTGCGGTCGGGGAAGGCACCGGCGGCGACGAGCGCGTCGGCGATGTGCGGGCGCCCCACGGGCCCGCCCTCGGGCGCGAAGGAGAGGACATCCTCCCACGTGATCGGGTAGTCCGCGCTCAGGTTCTCGACCATGCGGAGGGCGCGCGTTTCGCGGTCCTCGCGGGTTCGACGGAAATTATCGACGAGGCCGGGGCTGGTCGGGTCGAAGAGGTAGGCCAGCAGGTGCACGGTGATCCCCGAGGACGAACACGACATCTCGGCGCCCCGGATGAGGCTGACGCCGGTGCTCGAGACGGCAGCTGCGGCCTCGTCCCATCCGGTCGTCGTATCGTGATCGGTCAGCGCGATGGCGTCCAGCCCGGCCTGCGCGGCGATCGCCAGGAGCTGGGCGGGCGTATCCGTCCCATCGGAATACGCGCTATGAGTATGGGGGTCAATTCGCTTCACCATTTGAGATTACCCCATTAATCCCATCACACAACCGCGTACGCGAAAGGCCGACGCGAGCGCCTTAAGGCCTCGTCAAAAACCGGTTTTTGCCCGATCTTGACCGTGTTTTCTGCACGTTCTCTCGCCACTGCCCACACGATGGTGGCCACCGGCTCACCTGCAGCGATCAGCTGCCGACTGTAGGAAACTGGCATCACACGGCCGTTTGGCCTCCCTCAACACCGATTGGAGTACATGCGTGTCTGACAAGGATCAGACTCAGGTGTCCACCGCGACCGACGCGGGAGATGCCGGGTACAACAAGGCTCTGAAAAACCGACACATCCAGATGATCGCCATCGGCG
>USPB01000138.1 GCA_900556405.1 uncultured Actinomyces sp. | reverse complement strand
GCCGGTGCTTCAAATGCTGAAGCACCGGCCCCTCGGTTTGTCACAGATCGCTCAGCCCAGGCGTCCGGCGGGCGCTCCCGGGAGGGATCGGATGAAGTGCGGAGGCTCCCATCCCCGCTGGGCGTAGGCGGCAGCGACGGCTCGCGCCACTGCCTCCACAGCGCTGCCGTCGACGAGCGCGATTGCGCTGCCGCCGAAGCCGCCACCCGTCATACGCGCGCCGTGAGCGCCCGCGGCGCGAGCGGCCTCCACGGCCACATCCAGCTCCTCACAGGACACCTCGTAGTCGTCACGCAGCGAGTCATGCGAATCGTTGAGGAGCGCGCCCGCAACCGCCAGGCGCGTCCCCTCCAGCGGCCCCTCGTCGAGAAGCTCGATGAACGCGCGCGTACGCGCGATTTCCGAGACAACGTGGCGCGTACGCGCAGCCAAGCGCTCATCACCGAGGACAGCCGTGGCCTCGTCCAGGTCGGTCACGTCCACGAGCTGGTCCACCCCCAGGATGCGCGCAGACTCCTCACAGTCCGCGCGGCGCGAGCCGTACTGGCCGTCCGCCAGCGAATGCTTGGCCCGCGTGTCGATGACGAGGAGCTCGAGGCCGACCGCACCCAGATCAAAGGGAACCTGGCGCGTCGACATGTCACGACAATCGAGGGCCAGCGCATGGCCCGCGCTACAGCGCAGAGAGGCCGCCTGATCCAGGCCACCGGTATTCGCGCCCGCCACCTGGTTTTCCGCAGCGCGCGCGGCGTCCACAAGGACCTTGCGCCCCTCGTCGTTGGGGACCTCGACCGTGCCCGCCAGGCCCAGCGAGCACACCTCATCGAGGGCAACCGCAGTCGCACACTCAAGCGCGGCGCTCGACGAGAGGCCACCACCCAGGGGCACACACGACCACAGGGCCGCATCAAAACCGGGCAGGGGCCCGTACCCGGCTTGCTCGAGTGCCCACGCGACACCCGCAAGGTACGCGGTCCAGTGATTCGTCACCTCGCCAGGGGTCCCCTTCGGGCCGATCACGTCAAGGTCGAGAACGTCAATCGCCTCGCGCGTCTGCGGCGAAATGAGGCGAATCGTCCGATCCTGGCGCGGTGACAGGGCGACGTAGGCGCGGTGCGGGAGCGCAATCGGCAAGCACGGACCGCCGTTGTAATCCACATGTTCACCGATGATATTGACGCGCCCAGGCGCGCTCCACACGCCCCGAGGCTCATAGCCAAACGCGTCACGAAACAGATTGGCGGCCTGCGCTGCCCCTTCATCGGGAGTAGCGGCGTCGGCCCACACGAGATCAGTCACAAGATCCTCCTTGGTCTCACTACCCCAAGGCTACGTGAACGCCCTCACACCATTCAAGCGCTGCGGCCTCATCGTGCACACCCCGCTACAGTGGAGACATAACAACCGCGACACAGGCAGGCCCCATGTTCCTCCCCCAACGACTCCCCGGCCAGGACTGGCTCGGCGTCGTCGTCGCGATCCCCGAACCCTGGGTCACCCAGCTCACTGACCTGCGACTACGCCTCGGCGACCTCGCAGGCTCCCGCATCCCCGCGCACATTACGCTGATGCCCCCCACGCCCGTCGCCCGCGACGCGCGAGCTGAGGTCATCGACCACTTGCGCTCCATCGCCTCGAGGCATTCCCCCTTCCGCGTCACCTTGTCCGGCACAGACTCCTTCCGCCCCGTCTCCAACGTCGCATTCATGACACTGGCCGAAGGCGCACCCGACTGCACCGACCTCGCCGAAGAGATCCGCTCAGGTCCCCTCGACCACGAGACGCGCTTCCCCTATCACCCGCACGTCACACTGGCGCAAGACGTCGACGACATCGCCTTGGATCTTGCCCTCGATATCGGCGCGACCGTCGAAGCCTCCTGGATCGTCCCCGGCTTCCGCCTGGACCGCATCGACCCGTCGGGAATCTACTCCTCGATGGCACTCTTCGACTTCGACGCCTCCGGCCACTGATTCCCTGCCCGCCCAACCCGTGTCTCACCCACCGACGTTCCGGGCGCCGTCGGGCCCGCCCGCCCGCTCACCGTCCGCGCCGCGAGCTTCGCTCGGCGCGTCGGCTCGAAGCCCGGCCAGGCCCTGCAGCCCCGCCGGCGCCCTCCACGCCGACACCATCTCAGCGCTGCGAGCACCGAGCCCCATCAATATTGCACGTAATTCCCACGCACCTTATTCAAAGATTGAATTCAGATTGTTGGAATTGCAACGTTTCCAGCGAATATTGAAACTTCACCCAATCGAATTACGTGCGAAATTTTGGGAAACGGTGCCACAGGCCACAGACCAGGCCGCCCACAGACACGAAAAGCCGCGGCCCCAGAACCCAATAGTCCCCGGCCAGCCACGGCCTCGTCGTTACAACGTCAGATCTCGTAGGTCACCGAGACGGGCGCGTGATCCGAGAAGCGCTCCGCGTACTCGTCGGCGCGGCCGATCTCGAAGGAGCGCGCACGCTCCCCCAGGGCCGGCGTCGCGTACTGATAGTCGATGCGCCAGCCCGCGTTGTTGACGAAGGCCTGACCGCGCCACGACCACCACGAGTACGGCCCCTGCACGTCGCCTGCCAGGTCGCGCACGGTGTCGCGCCAGCCGTCTTCCACCCACTGGTTCAGGAAGGCAATCTCCTCATCGAGGACGCCAGCTCGCTTGTTGTGGTTCGGCTTCCAGTTCTTGATGTCCGCCTCGCAGCGCACGACGTTAAAGTCACCGCACACGAGCGAGGAGATTCCCCCAGCAGTCTCCTCGGCGAGCAGCTCGGCCATGCGGGCGCCGATGCGCGGCAAGTGCGCCATCTTCGCCTCCTGCTTGGGGGTGTCCTTCTCGCCCGAATGGAAGTACGCCGAGACGACTCGCACGGGGGTGTCCCCGCCCTCGGGGCGCACGACGGCCTCGAGCCACCGGCCCGAATCCACGTCCGTCTCCACGTCGTCGAGGATCATGCGAGGCTCACCCTCCAGGCTCGCGCGCCCGCGTCGCACGGCCACGCCGACGCCCGCGCGCCCCTTGATGCGGCAGGGAACCCACACGCTGTCCCAGGCATCGCCCATGATCTCGCGGGAGATCTCCTCCGGTGCGCGCACCTCCTGCATGAGCAGCACATCCGTGTCGCTCCCCTCGAGCCAGTCGAGGAAGCCGCGCTTATGGGCGGCGCGGATGCCGTTGAGGTTCACGGTCGTCACCGTCAGGGTCATCGTTTTCTCCTTACGCGAGTATTTTCTCCAGTCTAGAGGAACGAGGAGGCGCGGCGAGGAATGGATATCCTCACCGCGCCTCCACGTCGTTCACGCGCGCCCGCCTCGTTCGCCGAGGCCACGCGCGTCTGTCAGTTCGCGCCGACCCCCGCCTGGCGTTCAGCCGCCTCGACGACGTTCGTCACGAGGAGAGCCCGCGTCATCGGACCGACGCCGCCGGGATTGGGGCTCAGCCAGCTGGCGACCTCGTCCACGCCGTCCGCGACGTCGCCCATCAGGCGGGCCTTGCCGTCCTCGCCCTGCACGCGGCTCACGCCGACGTCAAGGACGACCGCGCCAGGAGCCACCATGTCGCGCGTGATGATCCCAGCGGATCCCGCCGCGGCCACGATGACGTCCGCTCGACGCACGTGATCAGCCAGATCGGTCGTGCCCGTGTGGCAGACGTCGACCGTCGCGTTCACTTCCTTGCGCATAAGCAGCAGGCCGATCGAACGACCCACGGTCACGCCGCGGCCGACGACGCACACGTTCTTGCCGGCCAGATCGATCCCATGGCGTTCCATGAGTTCAATGACCGCGCGCGGCGTGCACGGCAGGGGCGAGTCAATGGGACCCGAGCCCCGCAGCACGAGGCGCCCGAGGTTCATCGGGTGCAGACCGTCCGCATCCTTCGCGGGGTCGATACGCTCCAGAACGGCGTTCGTGTCGATCCCGCGAGGCAGTGGCAGCTGCACGATGTAGCCCGTGCAGGCAGGGTCCGCGTTGAGCTGATCAATCGCGGCTTCCACCTGCTCCTGCGTGGCGTCGGCAGGCAGGTCCACGCGAATCGACCCAGCGCCGATTTCCGCACAGTCACGGTGCTTTCCAGCGACGTAGGCGACTGACCCGGGGTCCTCGCCCACGAGGATCGTGCCGAGACCCGGGACGACCCCGGCCTCGCGCAGACGATCAACGCGTTCCTTCAGCTCCGCCTTGATCGCGGCAGCTGTCGCCTTTCCATCCAGGACCCCTGCGGGGCCTTCCCAGGGAGCCCTCACGATCAGAGCCCGGCGTAGAGCGGGTGCTTGTCCGTCAGCTTCTTGACGCGAGCGCGCAGGGCGTCCACCTCAACGTTGCCGCCGGACGCGCCCTGAGCCATGGTCGTGCCGATGATGTCCGCAACCTCGGTGAAGTCCTCGGCGTCGAAGCCGCGCGTCGCGAGGGCCGGGGTGCCGATGCGCAGGCCCGAGGTGACGGCCGGCGGACGCGGGTCGAAGGGGACGGCATTGCGATTGACGGTGATGCCGACCTCGTGCAGGAGATCCTCGGCCTGCTGGCCGTTGAGCTCCGACTCGACGAGGTCAACGAGGACCAGGTGGACGTCGGTGCCGCCGGTGACGAGCTTGATGCCAGCCTTCTTCGCATCGTCCGCACCCAAACGCTCTGCAAGAATCTGCGCACCCTCAAGAGTACGGCGCTGGCGATCCTTGAACTCCTCGGTCTGCGCGACCTTCATGGCGATAGCCTTCGCGGCGATCACGTGCATGAGGGGGCCACCCTGCTGGCCGGGGAACACGGCAGTGTTGAGCTTCTTGCCCCACTGCTCACCGCGCGAGGACAGGATCATGCCGGAACGAGGCCCGCCCAGGGTCTTGTGGACCGTCGTCGTCACGACGTCGGCGAAGGGGACGGGGTTCGGATGCAGGCCCGCGGCGACGAGGCCGGCGAAGTGAGCCATATCCACCCACAGGGCGGCGCCGACCTCGTCCGCAATGTCGCGGAAAGCCTGGAAATCGAGGTGACGCGGGTAGGCGGACCAGCCGGCGATGATCACGCGCGGGCGCTCGGCGAGGGCCGCCTCGCGGACCTTCTCGGGCTCGATGCGCATGGTCTCACGGTCGACCTCGTAGGCAACAGCCTTGTAGTGCTTGCCCGAGAAGTTCAGGCGCATGCCGTGGGTCAGGTGGCCGCCGTGGGCCAGGGACAGGCCCAGGATCGGGTCACCGACGTTCGCCATCGCCATGAGGGCAGCGGCGTTGGCCTGCGCGCCCGCGTGGGGCTGAACGTTGACGTAGTCGCCGCCGAAGACCTGCTTCGCACGCTCGATGGCCAGCGATTCGGCAACATCCACGAACTCGCAGCCACCGTAGTAGCGGCGGCCCGGGTAGCCCTCGGCGT
>USPB01000137.1 GCA_900556405.1 uncultured Actinomyces sp. | reverse complement strand
GTCCGCGTAGAAGTTATCGCGCAAGAACGTGTACGTCATGCCCGACGCCTTGATGCGCTCCTCCGTGTGGAAGTGCGTGCGCGCCAGCGTAAACGTCGCGTTGGGCGCCGCGTTCATGAACGACAAGTACACGATGTGGCGCACCCCGGAGGCGGCCGCCGCGTCGACGAAGGCGAGGTGCTTGGACAGGCGGTCCTCGCTCTCGGGCGCGGACACCATGAAGAGGATGTCAACGCCCTCCAGCGCGCCGCGTGTCGTGAGTGTGTCCTCGTACGAGCACTTCACCGCGACGGCACCCGGCAGCTCGGGCGCGCGCGACGGCGTGTTCGCGAGCAGGCGCAGGGGCAGGCCGCGCTCGGACAGGAGTCGGGCGGTGGTGCCTCCGACGTTCCCGGATGCGCCGGTGATCGCGAGGGACGGGAGGGACGAGGCCTGGGCCGGCTCGTTCGCGCGGGCTTCGGGAGTGGGGGCATCAGTCATGTGGCCAGTGTGCCACCGGCGTTGTGGCGTGTGTGCACGCCACGCGAGGTTTGGGCTGTGGGCGTAGCGCCTGTCGGGGGTGATTCATAGATCGGACCGTGACAAAATTCGCCCTGCTGGCGAAAAAGTGCTGATTTTGGGGTGTTTTGAGCGTGCTGGGAGAATTTTTTCCCGCTTGCGTGGCCTGACTGCGGCGTGGAGGTGGGCCTGGCTGCGGTGCCCGTGGGCGGTGGCACGGCGTTGCCTCCAGAAAACTCGCACGTAATTCGATTGGGAGAAGTTTCAACAAAGGCTGAAAACGTTGCAATTCCAACGATCTGAATTCAAAGTTTGAAATAGTCGTGGGGGAATTACGTGCGAAATTGGGTGTGGGCACAGGAATGAGGGGTGTGGTGGGGCCTGGTCGTGGTGCCGGTGGGTGGCGGCAGGGCCCGGGGCGGGCCGCCGCCCACGGCGCAGCCAGGCCCAACGAAAACGGCCCGCGCAAACGTCAGCATTTACAGCTTCACAGCAACACTCCCAAAAGTCATATGAGAAATATGAGAGCTTCATAGGTTCTTCATAGGGTCGCGTGGGGAAATTGGTGCATCGACAAAAGGAGACACCAATGACCGCCCTGATTCTGATCGCCATTGACCTGGTCGCCATGGCCGCCCTCGTGTTCGGCCTGTACTTCCCGCGCCACCGCCGCGCTGACCTGGTCGCTGCCTTCCTCGGTGTGAATGTCGGCGTCCTCGCCGTCACGATCATCCTCGCGAACTCGACCGTGAGCGCGGGACTCGGCCTCGGCCTCTTCGGTGTTCTCTCGATCATCCGACTGCGTTCGGATCAGATCTCGCAGACGGAGATCGCCTACTACTTCGCGTCGCTGGCTCTTGGCCTGCTGACGGGCATGTCCTCGGCGGTGACCCCGCTGCTGGGCGGCCTCATCGCGCTGATCCTCGTGGCTCTGGCCTTCGGTGATTCGAAGCTGGTCTTCGGCCGCTACACCTCGCAGACCGTGCAGCTGGACCGCGCGATCGCCGACCCCGCCGAGCTGAAGGCTGCCCTCGAGCAGCGCCTGGGCGCGTCCGTCGCCTCGGTGAATGTCGTCAAGCTCGACCTCGTAAATGACCTGACTCTGGTGGACGTCCGCTCGAAGGTCGCCTGACACGCCGGCCCACCAGCCCGCCGCCCCGCCAGCCGAGACGACTGCCACCCCGCAGACCGCTAATACCAAGGACACGACTCATGAACGCCACCCTGAACTCGATTCTCGCCGACCTCGACTGGATCGGCCTTGATGAACTGAATAAGCGCGCGGCGATGCTGACCCGAGTGGACCGCAAGTACGCGCTGGACGCGGCTACGGCCTCGGCGATTTTGAGCCGTCTCCCCGAGGATGTGTTGGTCCTGAGGATCGACGGCCAGGTGTCCCAGGGCTACGCGTCCACCTACTACGACACGCCCGACATGGATTCGTACCTGCTGACCGCGCTCAAGCGCCGCCGCCGCTTCAAGGTCCGCACCCGCTCCTACCTCTCGTCGGGCGCTTCGTTCCTGGAGATGAAGACCCGCGGCCCGCGCGGCGTGACCGTTAAGAAGCGTATGCCGATCTCTTGGGACGAGGCCGGGGCTCCTCTCGCGGGTGAGCGCCGCGCGTGGGTGGCCGGGAAGGTCGAGAAGACGGGGTACGGTCACCTGGTGCCAGCCCTCGAGCCGGTCCTGGCCGGGTCCTATGAGCGCAACACTCTGCTCCTGCCTGGTGGGCAGGGCCGCGCGACGGTGGACACGAAGCTGACGTGGCGCTCGCTGCGCACGGACGGCACTGAGGTCGCCCGCCCCGACCTGGTCATCATCGAAACGAAGTCGGGTGCGACTCCATCGGTCGTCGACCACCTGCTGTGGGAGGGCGGCGTGCGCCCCGTGAAGATCTCCAAGTACGGGACCGCGATGGCCGCCATGCACGACCTGCCGGCGAACAAGTGGAGTCGCACGCTGCGCCGCTACTTCCCCGAATACGTCGAGGCCCCCGAGCTGACCCGCGAGGCGCCCCTCGCGATGGTGGCCTGACGGGCGTAACGCAGGTGGCCGTCAAGTAGATGGACACCACGCGCAGGCGGACACCAGGCGGACGACGCCACACCGGCCCTCCGGTTTCGCCACATCGGCGCCCGCGGTTTCGAACGCACGCGAAACGAAAGCGCTGAGCATAAGAAACACAAGCTTTAACTGCACGAAAGAGACAGACACATGAAGGCCCTTCAGAAATTTTGGACCCCCGCCCGGACGATCGGCGCGATCGCCCTCGTCGGAACCCTCGCGCTGGGCGCATGCGGCGCCTCGGGCGGGACCTCCTCCGGTACCGGCTCCAGTGCGACGAGCGCGACCGCTGCCGTCGCGGCCGCCGGAACCAACGGCGACACGACCGCGCCGCCCACCGCGGCCGACGCCCTGGCCTCGAACGCGAAGGCCTCCTACGTGAAGGACAGTGACTGGAAGGCCTCGGACGCCGTCGACGTGACGCTGAGCGGCACGACCGCGACCTCCTCGTCCGATGCCGTGAGCGTGAGCGACGGCGTGCTGACGATCTCCAAGGCCGGCGTCTACAAGCTCAGCGGCTCCTTCACCGGCAAGGTCGTCGTAGCCGCGGGAGCTGAGGACCAGGTCGTCCTGATTCTCGACAACGCGACCATCACCTCGCCTGCGGGTGCCGCGATTGAGGCGCCCAGCGGCGACGACCTCGTCCTGTCCCTCGAGGGCACCTCGACGATCACCGACGGCACCTACACCGGCACCGAGGACGCGAACGCCGCGATCTACGCCGACATGGACCTGACGATCACCGGGTCGGGCACGCTCAACGTGACCTCCGGCGCGTCGGACGCGATCACCTCCAAGGACGACCTGTACGTCCTGAGCGGCACGATCAACGCCACGGCCTCGGACGACGGCCTGCGCGGCAAGGACTCCCTGACGATTGCGGGCGGCACCATCACCGTGAACTCCGGCGGTGACGCCCTCAAGTCCGACCAGGACAACGACGACACCAAGGGCTACGTTAACATCGCGGACGGCACCGTCACCCTGACATCGGGCGGCGACGGCATCGACGCCTACACCGACGCGATCGTCACCGGCGGCACCCTGTCGATCACCTCGGGCGGCGGCGCCTCGGCCGGCAAGCCCTCCACGGGCTCGACCAAGGGCATCAAGGCGCAGACCTACATCATCGTCGACGGCGGCACGACCACCATCGACGCCGGGGATGACGCCATCCACTCCAATGGTGCCCTGCGCCTGAGCTCCGGCACGATCACCGCCGCTTCCGGCGACGATGGCGTGCACACCGAGGTCGCGGCCGTCCTGGACGGCGCAACCGTGACCGTCACGCAGTCGAACGAGGCCCTCGAGGGTGGCCTCATCACGATCTCCGACGGCACCGTCGACCTGACCTCGAGCGACGATGGCATCAACGCCTCGGGTTCGATCACGGTCGAGGCCGGCCTGGCCGCCGCCGCCGAGTCCAGCTCGGATTCGACGTCCTCCGATTCGACGGCCACCGCGACCACCCAGCAGATGGGCCCCGGTGGCATGGCTGACGGCGGCGGCTCGATGGAGGACACCGGCGAGCAGCTCACCATCACCGGCGGCACCGTGACCGTCAACGCGAACGGCGACGGCCTCGACTCCAACGGTTCGCTGACCATCAGCGGCGGAACGACGACCGTCTACGGCCCGGCGTCCGGCGCGAACGGCGCCCTGGACAGCAACGGTGCTATGAGCATCACGGGCGGCACGGTCATCGCCTTTGCGACCAACGAGATGGTGGAGACGCCGACCACGACCGACGGTCAGGGCTGGGTCTCGGCCGCCGCGACCGGCTCCGCCGGATCCACGGTGACGATCACCGACGCCTCCGGCTCCGTCCTGGGCACCTACACCTCGCTCAAGGCCTTCGGTAACGTCATCTACTCGACCTCCGGCATGACCAACGGCTCCACCTACACGGTGAGCGTCGACGGCACTGCCACCGAAGCGACCGCCGGTCAGGGCGGCATGGGGATGGGCGGACAGCCCCCGGCCGGCGGTCAGCCCCCGATGGGCGGCCCGGGACAGGGTGGCCAGTCCCCGGCGGGCGGTCCGGGTCAGGGCGGTCAGCCCCCGGCCGCACCCCAGGGCTGAGGTCTCCCACATAGTGCGCCCCGCGTGATTGTCGACACGCGGGGCGCACGCTCATACCTGCGCTGCGTCTTCATCGACGAGGCCTCGGCCGGTATCTCACGCCAGCACCCTCGCTCACCACCCCCGGGAACAGCGCAACTAAACTGGAACAGGAGGACGAGGCCCCGGCCTCGTCGATGAAAACGAAAGGACCCCTCATGCTCCCCTCCGAGAAGCTCGCCGAGCTCGGCCTCGAACTGCCCGCCGTCGCCACCCCCGTCGCCGCGTACGTGCCCGCCGTCGTTGACCGCGGCGTCGTGCGCACCTCCGGCCAGATCCCCGTCGTGAACGGCGAGCCCGTGTGCATCGGCGCGGTCGGCGAGGACGGCGCGGACCCCGAGGACGCCAAGGACGCGGCGCGTGTGTGCGCCCTCAACGCCCTGGCCGCGGCGGCCTCCGTCGCGGGCGGCATCGACAACCTCGCGGGCGTCGTGAAGGTCGTCGGCTTCGTGTCCTCGCGCCCCGACTTCTACGGCCAGGCCGGCGTCATCAACGGCGCCTCCGAACTGTTCGGCGAGATCTTCGGCAGCCAGCACGCGCGCAGCGCCGTCGGTGTCGCCGCGCTGCCCCTCAACGTGAGCGTCGAGGTCGAGGCCGAGTTCCTCATTAAGTGAACGCGCGCGGCCTGCTGAGGCATGCCTACACTGGGTAAGGTTCGCTGAAATGGCCCGTCGGGCCGAAGGATAAGGAAA
>USPB01000136.1 GCA_900556405.1 uncultured Actinomyces sp. | reverse complement strand
ACTTGTTGGCGGCGGGCAATGCCAGTGCCGCAACTGCGATGGTCGATCCGGGCGTAGCCAACGACGAGCGCGTATTTTTGACGGATTCGGTGATGTCGTCGGCTCAATCGCTGCTAGTCGTCGAAGACATCAGCGCTGGCGAAGGCGATAACGATGGCAAGAAAAGCGAGTCTGATACGCGTACGGTGACCGCGACCATGCAGGTCAACGGTGAGCGTTTCGTTCACGAGTTCACGGTGGCGAAGACGAAGCCCACGATGGGTGTCTTGGACAACTGGCAGGTCAAGGATGCTCTGGTATCTAAAGTGAGCGTCGATGCCCGCGGGTACAACCAGTTCACCGTCGGCGACGTGAGCGCCGACGCCCATCGTACGGGCCAGGACGGCGACGATGCGACTTTCCTCTTCTATCCTGGCGTGTACACGTTTACGCCGGTCGCGCCGAGCGAGTATGCCGATTCCAACCCGGAAACCGTGTCGATCCTCGGTGATTCGTGGAGCGGAGACGGTACCTCCGTCTCGATGACAGCCACCTACAACACGAAGCTCACGGCGGCAGCGCTCGATGCTGGCAAGGAGGTCGTCGACTCGTGCGCGTCCATCCCGGGCAACCAGAACTCCGTGTGTCCCTTCGCCATTCAGAGCGATGCAGTCACCGCGGTCTCCGGTGCCATGCCGAAGGCCCTCGGGCCGGTGTCGCCGGATCAGCCAACGTTCTTCCGTGCTGCTGTCACCTTCACGGCGACGTACTCGAACAAGTACTACATGGAGGGTACTCGCGACGTCGAAGCCAAGATAGAGATCATCGCGCAGCTGGATGACAACGACGTGCTCATTCTGGATAAAGACGGGAAGCCCGACTTCTCGGTAGGTTTTACGCGCTAACGCGCACACCTCGTGAGCTTCCTGCGCCGTGCCCGTCCGTGTCTGCGGACGGGCACGGTTTATCCGCAGTGTGATCGCTCTTTGACTATGGGCATCTGTGGCGTGATACTGAGCACGCCTAAATGGCCGATTGTCCGGACACACGGGGTGTGCTGCTGGCTCGGTCGTGGATTGTCAATGGGTGTGAGGAGCACATGATGGGCACTGAGAAGAACGAGTCGATGGACGCGCCGATTCCGGCTCCACAGGCGGGGCATGCGGGGGCGAGCCCGGCGGTTGCTGGAGGCGGTGGGGTGGCTTTCACGCCGATGTCTGCGGCGAGTAAGAAGCGCGTGAAGCTGATTGGGATCGTGGTCGGTGTCCTCGCTGTGCTGGTGATCGCTGGCGTGATTGGGGTCAAGGTGGCCAATAGTTCGCGCACCCCCGAGGCGCAGGTGCGTGCATATTTGGACTTGTTGGCGGCGGGCAATGCCAGTGCCGCAACTGCGATGGTCGATCCGGGCGTTCCGAACGATCAGCGAACCTTCCTCACTGACGGCGTCATGGCCTCGGCCCAGTCTCGCTTGGTCGTCGAAGATGTCGTTGCCGATAAGAACGATGAATCGAGCACGCGCTCGGTGACCGCGACTATGCAGGTCAACGGTGAGCGTTTCACGCACCAGTTCACCGTGACGAAAGCGAAGCCCACGATGGCGGTTCTGGACAACTGGAGGGTCAAGGATGCTCTGGTGTCCGAGGTGAGTGTCGACGCTCAGGGATACGCCCAATTTACGGTCGGCGACGTGAGCGCCGATGCCCCTAAGAAGCAACTCATGGGGGAAGGGACAACGTTCTTCTTCTATCCTGGCGTGTACACGTTTACGCCGGTCGCGCCGAGCGAATACGTCGATGCCACTCCCGAGACCGTTGCCGTACTCGATGTCGTCCATCGCGGCAATACCGACGGCGATGCGAGCGACGTGTCCCTGGTGGCTACTTATAACAATAATCTGAAGGATGCGGCGCTCGAGGCTGGCAAGGAGGTCATTGACTCGTGCGCGTCCATCCCGGGCAACCAGAACTCCGTGTGTCCCTTAGCGATTCAGAGCGATGCGCTCACCGCGGTTTCGGTGAAAACGATGCCCACATCCATGGAGCCGCTGAAGACAGACCCGGGAGCTTTCCAGGGGCACGTCACCTTCACGGCAACGTACTCGAACAAGTACTACATGGAGGGAACGCGCGACGTGGATACCGCGCTGGTTCTCGATGTGCAGTTCGACAGCAACGGGCTCCTGAAGCTCGATCAGGACGGCAAGCCTGACTTTAGGGTGTCCTTCGCCCTCTGATAGTAGGCCGTCGCACACTATCCGTGTGGTGCTTGTCCGCTGGTGTGGACGGGCACCACACGTCTGTTATCCGATGCCGACTGGGTCTCGGTGTCCGGTGCGATGAGCGCGTGTCCTTGAGGTGCCATGACGCTATGGGATATTGTCGAGTTCGTATCCGTTGATCCCTGCGTTATATCCCAGACGCGCAGATCGGCGACGCCAGCACAGTGAGGAGAAGCGATGGAACCGCATGCTAGCGATGTGAGGCAGGGGATGAGCGTCCCACCTGCCGCTCCTGAACGTAATCCGCAGGTGCCCCCACCCCCGGGCCCCTCGTCCAACCTGACCCCTCCCCATGCCCCCGCCAACCCTCAGTACATGGCCGTTCAGGCGCCCGTCGTGCCCCAGACGGGCGTGACCTTTACCCCGATGTCCACCAAGAGCCGCCGCCGCATTAAGGGCATCGTGATCGGCGTTGTGGCACTCGTCGTCCTCGTGGTTGTCGGAACCGTCGCCCTGGCGATCGTGAACTGGACGCGCACTCCCGAGGCACAGGTCCGCCAGTATCTCGAGCTGCTCGCCGAGGGTAAGGCGAGCGCAGCAACTGCCATGGTTGATCCCGGTCTGCCCAATGACCAGCGTGGTTTCCTCTCTGACCAGGTCATGGCCTCGGCGAGCGCCCGCATCGAGGTCGAGGATGTGACTGTCGATGATGCGGAGCACGCGAAGGAACGCGTCGTGACGGCGACGATGCGTCTCGATGGCGAGCGCTTTACCCGTTCCTTCCGCGTGAGCCAGGCGAAGAAGACGTTTGGCTTGCTGAAGAACTGGAAGATCCAGGATGCGATGGTTGCCCGCGTCGATGTGGAGGCGGACAATGTCACGGCCTTCTCGATCGGCGGAGAAAAGCTCTCGATTGCGACGCTCAAGGAGGGATCCAGCAGCTCTCTCGTGCTCTACCCCGGCGTCTACACCTTCACCCCGGAGGAGACGGGGGACTACATTGATGCGGCACCCAAGACCCTGTCCGTCAAGGCTGCGACCGGGTACGACTCCTCGACATACGGTGGCACGGTTGAGCTGACGGGCACGTATAACGACAAGATGGCCGCCGCCGCGCTCGAGGCTGCGGCTGCTCTGACGAACTCGTGTGCGACTGTTCCGGGCAATATCGATACAGCATGCCCGGTGCCTGTTCAGTCTCGGACCCTCGCTCTCTTGCAGGTTAAGGCGATGCCCACAACGATGAAGGCGACGACGGACGAGGGCGGCGAGTACACCGGCGAGGCAACGTTTACGATCCAGGGCATAGAAAGCGGGGACAAGCAGCGTGATGTCACGTCCCGGGTGACTGCCACGGTGAAGACCGACAAGAATGGCAAGCTTGAATTGGATGCGTCGGGTAAGCCCCAGTTCGAGGTGCGATTCGGCTACTGAGGCCCGTATTCACGCCATGTGTGCACCGGGTATGCGGACTCGGCGAAAGAAGTTCGCATACCCGGTGTCGTAGCGGCGGTTGCGCGCTATGATGGGTTTTTGGTAACCCTGTCACACCGAATCTGGAGCAGCCGCATGAGCAATGAGGCCCAGGCAATGAAGACGCGCAAGCCCGGTCGACCGAAGGCCGGCAGTGAGGATAAAAAGGCGCGTATCCTCGCGGAGGCGTTGACCCTTTTCTCCACGCGTGGTTTTGTTGCGACGTCGCTGGCGGATATTGCGCGCGCAGCCGATATTTCCAAGGCTGGCCTGTTGCACCACTACGCGTCGAAGGATCAGCTCCTCGCGGCTGTCCTCGATGAGCGTGATCGTCGGATTGTTAGTCGTCTTCCGCGCGCTGAGGAGGGAGCGGAGGCCGCGCTTGATGCGTGGGTGGATATGGTTGCGCATAACCAACGTCATCCCGATGGTGTCGCCCTGTACACGGCGATGTCGGCTGCCGTGATCGATGTCGGACATCAGGCTCATCCGTGGTTCCGTCATCATCTGCTCGATGCTATTCGCTACCTGATTGATGCGATCGAGCATGGCAAGGAGCGTGGCGAGGTTCGCGCCGATGCGCCCAGTGAGCAGATCGCACGTAAGCTCGTGGCGCTCTCCGATGGTCTTCAGGTGCAGTGGTTGTGCTCGCGCGCGGATGGTGGGCGCGAATTCAATATGCACGAGGTGATGGCCGGTGTGGTTGACGACGTGAAGGTGCGCTGGCTCGTTCGTTCGTGAACGAGGCCGGGGGTGCCTCCGCACAGGCGGCGCCGTGTTGTGAAAAGCGACACAGACGATGAGGGTTTGCGGCTGTTTTTCGCGAGTTGGGGCTTAGGTCCCTTGTTGCTTGTATGATGGTCATGCGCTGGTGCCACGGAGAACCCTGAGAAGGGTTAGCATGGACAAACCAGCATACTTCACGATGTCGGGAGTTTTGCCGAACGTGTCCAGCGAAGCCGCTGCACGTGACGCGGAGAATCCGTCGCTCATCCACGCCTGGAGGTCTACGCATGACGAACGTCGCCGTTCCTACCCCGCCCCACCCCGATTCCAACGCTCGACGCTGCCCCGATGATCTGTGGGCGCTGGGGGAGAGAGCGATCATTCGAGCCCGCCGCTGGGCCGATGAATCGGCCCATGAGCCGACTCCGCAATCGGCCAAGATTCTCTCCCGGATCCTGTCCGACCCGGACGGTCTGACGTTCACCACTCGATTCGTTGACGACGTCGTGCGTCCCGCGGATCTGGACGTGGCCAGTGAGGCGTTGAAGCGCCTGTCGGCGGGGCGTAAAAGCTTCCTGCCCCCGGCCCTGGCCGCGGCGATGGGCCTCGGGTCAACCGCCTCGCGCCTCGCGCCCCGCACTGTCACGACGGTGGCGCGACGCGTGTTCCGCGAGATCGTCGGCGATCTCGTCGTCGATGCGACCGACAAGGGCCTCGGCCCTGCGCTCGCGCGCCTGCGCGCAGGCGGTCATCGTCTGAACGTGAACCTCCTCGGCGAGGCGGTTCTCGGTGAGAAGGAAGCGGCCCACCGCCTGGCAGAGGTGTCTCGCCTCGTGACTCGCGAGGACGTCGACTACGTCTCCATCAAGGTCTCTGCTGTGACAGGACCCCACAACCCCTGGGGTTTCGAGGAAGTTGTTGACCATGGCGTGAGTGCCCTCCTGCCCCTCTACCGCCTCGCCCGCGACAACGGGACCTTCCTCAACCTCGACATGGAGGACTACAAGGACCTCGACC
>USPB01000135.1 GCA_900556405.1 uncultured Actinomyces sp. | reverse complement strand
GCCCAGCTTCCACTAGGTGGGTGTAGCTGCGCATTGAGGGGTTAAGGCTGCCAGTTGACGGGCCCAGCTGCCAGGACCTCGCCCACAACCGCCCATTTTCACCATTTTTCGCCGAGGTGGTCTGCACTGTGGGCGCCGCACCACCCCACGTCGCGGCCTCACCGCCGCCAATCGGGGGGAATTGCACTACATGAGGCTCCGACACGCCGGCGACACGCCGCTAGAGGGCTTCATGTAGCGCAAAACCCCCACCGTCACCGGCATGGAGGGTGCTGTAAGACCGCAGAGCCAGGGCCAGCTACGCAACTCGGGGCCCGGCCGGGGTGGACATGGGCACAGACGACACCAACACCAGCTAAATTTCGCATGCAATTCGATTGGATGAAGATTCAACAAGGCCTAAAAACGTTGCGATTTCAACGCTGTTAATTCAAAGCTTGAGATAGTCGCGGGGGAATTGCATGCGAGATTGGTGAGGCAGGTCTGAAGGATGCCGGAGAGATCGGAAGGTCGAGCTTCGGGGCACGCGGGCCGCGGTGCCCGTGGGCAGCGATGCCTGGCAGGGCTTTGAGACGGCGCAACGAGCGAACCTCGCAGCGCGGACGGTCGAAGTGGGCGCTGCCGACACCACCGCCAGCCAAAATTCGCACGTAATTTATCGCGGTCATATTTTGAGATGTCCCAAAAACGTTGTAATTCCAACGATGCAAATTTGATGTTTGAATGAGTCATCGAGGAATTACGTGCGAAATTGCTGGTTGGCAGTCATAGCTGGGCGTCAGGGCAATGAGCCGAGCAACACCAGCCGCGAAGGCCCCACCTGTGCGGAGGGCACCGGAGGAACCGTAGGGCCCGGCGCCAAGAATACCCGCGGTGCAACACAGCAACAACCAGTGCCACACAGCAACACGTAGTGTCCAATAATCTGACACTGATGGTTGCAGCTTGGTCAGGTAATTCATTCGAAACATAACGTTTCGATATCGGCATGTGGGATCTTCAAAATCTGTCAAACTGAAAAAGCCTTGAAAATAGGTGGATTCACCTGTAAAGACTTACTGAAAAAACCTTGAAAAACGCTGTACCGCGTGGAAAGATTTACCTGTTCTTGTTCCATCGTGTTAGGCCGGTAGTCAATGTCGTTCCAGCTCACTCGTACACACACGTCCGTGGTCCTCGCTGCAACCACAATTGCCGCTTCCCTCGTCGTGATCCCCACCCTCGCTGAGGGAAACGCGACGACCAGCGACGCTTTCTGCAACGCCCTGTCGGGGGCGCAAGGTCGCATCACCGCTGAATACAATCCGCTTCTGGCGAGCTATGCCGCCGCGGCCGCGGGTAACTCTGCGACTCCCGCCCTGGACCCTGCCCGTGAGTCCGAGCTGCGAGCTGCCCTCGCCGACGCGCAGGCCGCGCTCGAGTCCGCGCAGCAGGCTGCCCTTCAGCCCTCCGCGTCGGCCGGTGAGACTGCGCCCGCAGCAGATACTGCAAGCCGTGGCCTCGACTGGGTTGACTGGTCCCAGGTCGATGACGCCACCCAGGCGCGCATCATCGAGGCCCTCATCGTTCAGAAGATGAACGCCTACCGTGCGAGCGCTGGCCTGCCCGAGCTTGTTGTCTCCGATACGGTCACCACCGACGCTCGTGCATGGAGCAAGCACATGTCGGACAGTGACGACTTCAACCACGACCCCGACTACAAGTACCTCGGTGCGGGCAAGCTCGACGGTGGCGACACGACCTACGCCGGAGAGAACATCGCCTACAACCACCGTGAGAACTTCGGCGACAAGTGGGGCGCGTACGGTACCTCGAAGAATCCGATGCAGGCCGCGGATGCCCTCTTCGATCAGTGGAAGAACTCCTCCGGTCACGACAAGAACATGCTGGCCCAGAATAACGTCGTTGGCGTGGGCGTGCACATCGCGAAGCACGGCAACTTCACGCGCATCTACGGCACCCAGAAGTTCTACGCCATCACCGGCGGCTCGCCCAACGTGTCCCGCTTCCACACGACCGGCGATACCGCGTCCGCATACGGTTTCGACGGCGCCGCTTTCAACGCCGACAACACCAACTACGTCTCTGGCCTCGCCGGTGGTGGCGACGCTCAGCGCGCCAACTCCTGGCAGAACAAGGTGGGCTCCCTGCCCGGCGTCGCCCTTCCTGTTGACGTGTCGAGCCTGCCTGCGAAGGCAGGAACCGCTGCTCCCTCGACCTCGACGCCTGCACCCGCCGACACCGCGCCCGCTGCGGATCGCCAGCAGGCCGTGATCGACGCGCAGGCATCCGTGAACGCCGCTCAGGCTGCACTGGACGAGTACCTGGCCTCGGCGGGCGAGCAGAAACCCGCCACTTCTCTCGCTGACATTGATGCTGAGCTTGATCGCGTTGCGGAGTCCATCGCGTCGCAGACCGCCGTGCGTCCTGAAAAGGATGGTGGCGTGACGCTGCAGGGCGGGCAGAACGCTGGCCGCTACCTGACCGCCACCGAGTATCGCGATGCCCTGACGCGTTGCACGACGCTGTCTGTCGAGCAGGATGGCAACAACCCCTCCGCGGGTGATGGGGCAGGTCCGACGCCGGATCAGCAGGCCCCGTCGGCTGCACCTTCCGCTCCCGCGAACGGCGATGGCAACCCGTCTGCCACGCCTTCCGCTCCCGCGAACGGAGATGGCAACCCGTCTGCCACGCCTTCCGCTCCTGCTACCGGCGATTCCACCCCGGCTGCCCCTGAGACGAGCGCTCCTTCCGACGATCAGGGCACGGTGACCGCTCGTGCCAGCATCACCCCGAGTGTTGATCCGACGCAGGCATCCACTCCTGCAGCCCAGAACGCTTCCAGCCCGACGCAGGCGCGCGCTGATGCCCTCGCTGCGACCGGCGCATCCTCCGTGTGGGTGGGCGTAGGGGCCGTCGCGGTCCTGGTCGCTGGTGCTGGTGCGGTTGTCGCATCGCGTCGAGCCAAGCGCTGACGCGCCGCTTCTTAGCCTGGCTTCGTCCTTCAACGAACTGCCTCCCGTTTCTTGGAGATCTCCAAGAAACGGGAGGCTTTCCGTACTTGTGGATCTGAGACTGAAGCATGATCGTTTGCTGAGGGAGTGGGTCTTCGAGTCTTTTGAGACGGTGTGGACCAAACAAACGAAGGGGGCGTGGCCGCGTGGCCACGCCCCCTGACGTTGTCATAAGGCTGATCAGCCCGCATCCACTGCCTGGTTGGCGATCTGACGCTCACACACGTCGATGAGCTCGCGGATGATGCGGATCGTTCCGGCGGAGGCATCGGCGTGAGCTTCGATCCAGGCCTCGCCGGAAGCGACCACGTCGACCTCCGGGGCGTAGCCCGCGATGGCGTTCGGGAACAGCAGCGTCGTGAGGTCTTCGGCCGTGTGGAAGGTGAAGGTCTCCCAGATGCCCGCCAGCGCTTCGAAGTATTCGCCCACGTAGGTCGCGTAGGCCGACGGGTTGGTGCGTGCCTGCGCCCAGAACCCCGAGATCATCGCCCAACGGGTGTCGTTGGGGATGGAGGTGTCGGTCAGGACCTTGTCCCACACGTCCGCCTTGATCCATTCACCGGCGCGAGCCGCTCGAGCGGCGGCGGCATTCTGGTGGCCGGTCATCGTGTCGTCGGTGGCCTCCAGGGCTGCGATGTCCTCCTCGGTCGCAGCGTTGCCGCGCACGAGGGCGATCAGCAGGCCCCACTTGAGGTCAACGTCGAGATCCAGGCCGTCCAGGGTCTGGGTGCCGTCGTAGAGGGCGCGGATGGCCTCGAACTGCTCGGGGCTGGTCGCGTTGCGGGCGGCGGCAGCGACGAGCATGCGCTGTGCATCGGAGCCGGAGGCAGCGGTGCGTGCCAGGAGGAGTAGGCGGCGGCCCGTGTCCTCGGCGGCGTCAGCGCGGAACTCGGGTGCGACGAAGGTGCGCACGGCCTCGTCGATGTGACGCAGGGTGAGCGTCAGGAGGCTCATGTTGTCCTCGACGGGCACGGCGCGCAGCGCCAGGTTCAGGTAATCGCGCGCCGGCATCTCGCCGTCACGGGTCATGTCCCACGCGGAGGCCATGACGACGCCGCGGGTCAGCGAATCCGTGAACTTGGTGATGTTAGCAACCGCGAAGGCCAGGGACTGCTCGTCGAGGCGTACCTTGGCGTAGCCGAGGTCGCCGTCGTTGACAAGGATGAAGTCCGGACGAGCGATACCCGCGGCGGCCTCGACCACCGTGGAGTCGCCGTCGACGTCGAGCTCCTCGCGGAAGACCTGCGCCAGCGTGCCCTCCTCGGTCAGCGAGTAGCCGGCCACGCCCATGCGGTGCGGACGCAGGGAGGCGCCTTCGGAGAAAGCTTCCTGGGTGATCTCGAGGCGCTCGATCGTGCCGTCCTCGGACGTGGTGATGACCGGACGCAGGAGGGTGACGCCGGCTTCCTCCAGCCAGACCTTCGACCACGAGGCCAGGTCTCGGCCCGAGGCCGCGGCCAGCTCGGAGAGCAGGTCGTCCAGCGTCGCGTTGGAGTAGGAGTGCTTCGTCAGGTACTCGTGCAGGCCCGCGAAGAACGCGTCACGTCCCACGTAGGAGACGAGCTGACGCAGCACGGAGGCGCCCTTGGCGTAGGTGATGCCGTCGAAGTTGACCTCAACATCGGCCAGGTCGCGGATCTCAGCCGTGATCGGGTGGGTGGTGGGCAGCTGATCCTGCTTGAGGCCCCAGTCCTTGCGGACCATGAACCCGGTCCAGCCCTCGGTGTACTTGGTGGCCTCGGCCAGGGCCAGGTGGCTCATGAACTCGGCGAAGGACTCGTTGAGCCACAGATCGTTCCACCACTTCATGGTGACCAGGTCACCGAACCACATGTGCGCCAGCTCGTGCAGGATCGTGTTGGCGCGAGCCTCCATCTGAGCCTCGGTGGGACGTGTGCGGAACACGTAGGCGTCGCGGAAGGTCACGCAGCCGGCGTTCTCCATGGCTCCCGCGTTGTATTCGGGCACGAAGATCTGGTCGTATTTGGTGAAGGGGTAGGCGATGCCGTACGCGCCCTCGAAGAATTCGAAGCCGCGTCGAGTGATGTCGATGATCTCGTCGGCATCCAGGTGCTCGACGATCGAGGCACGGGCGTAGACACCCAGGTCGATTGTGCGACCATCGGAGGAGGTGAGTGTGGCCGTCGTACCCTCGTAGGGGCCGGCGACGATTGCCGTGATGTAGGTCGACATCACCTCGGTGGTTGCGAAGCGGTAGATCCAGGCCTCGCCCTCTTCCTCAGGGGAGGGGGTCGGAGCGTTAGAGAAGACCTTCCAGCCCTTGGGGGCCTTCACCGTCAGCGTGAAGGTGGACTTCAGGTCGGGCTGCTCGAAGGTGGTGTACACGCGGCGAGCGTCCGGGACCTCGAACTGCGAGTAGGTGTAGGCCTGGCCGTCGGCGGGGTCGACGAAGCGGTGCAGGCCCTCGC
>USPB01000134.1 GCA_900556405.1 uncultured Actinomyces sp. | reverse complement strand
TCCTCATCAAGAACGCGGAAATCCTCGAGCAGACGCGCTCGATCGACACGATGCTCCTGGACAAGACGGGCACGGTCACCACGGGCGTCATGTCTCTTGAGTCTGTTGCAGCTGCCTCCGCGGGCGACTCCCCTGAGGTGGACGAGGCCTCGGCTCTGGCCTTGGCCGCCTCCGTCGAGTCCCTCTCCGAGCACCCGGTCGCCCGCGCGATCACGTCGGGCGCCGCGGATCGCGGCCTGTCGCTGGAGCCCGTCACGGCCTTCGCGAACCAGCCCGGACTCGGCGTCGTCGGCCTGACCGCCCGCGGCGGCGTGCTGGTCGGCCGACCGTCGTGGCTGGCTTCCCTGGGCATCGACGTGCCCTCGTCCCTCCTCGACGCCGTGCGCGAGGCCGAGGCCTCGGGCGCCTCCGCGGTCGTCGCAGCCCTTGCGCCGAACCTGGGTTCCGCAGCGTCCTCCCCGGAGGCAGCCGCCACCCCCGAGGCACCCGCACCCGTCGCGCTTCCGGGCCCGGACGCCGACCTTCCCCTCGCGACGCTCACGATGAGCGTGGGCGGCATGACCTGCGCGTCCTGCGTGCGCCGCGTCGAACGCAAGCTCGGCAAGCTCGACGGCGTCAAGGCCGAGGTCAACCTGGCGACTGAATCCGCGCGCATCACGCTCACCGCCCCCCACAGCGACGAGGAGCTCGAAGCCGTCGTGAACGCCGCCGGCTACACGGGCACCATCACCTCCCGTTCCGAGGCCGCGACCGCCGACGGCGCACCCGCGGCTGGCGGCAGCGCGAGTGGGGATACCGGTACCCCCACCCACGACGCCACCGCATCCGCAACGGGCGAGCGGGAGGGGGCCACGGCCTCGTCCCTGGTGATACCCGAGCATGTCGAGGGCAGTGCGATCGCCGCGCTGGTCGTACGCGACACGGTCAAGGAGTCCTCCGCGGACGCGATCGCTCAGCTGCGCGAACTCGGCATCGAGCCGATCCTGCTGACGGGCGACAACGAGGCGGCGGCCCGCCACGTCGCGGATCAGGTCGGGATCGAGCGCGTCATCGCGGGCGTCCTGCCCGACGGCAAGCGCGACACCGTCGCTGACCTGCAGGCCGAGGGTCGTACGGTCGCGATGGTGGGCGACGGCGTGAACGACGCGGCCGCCCTGGCGCAGGCGAGCGCAAAGGGCCTGGGCATCGCGATGGGATCGGGCACGGACGTGGCGATCGAGGTCGCGGACATGACGCTCATGAACTCGTCGCTGACATCGGCGGCGACCGCGATCCGAGTGTCGCGCCGGACGCTGCGCATCATCAAGCAGAACCTGTTCTGGGCGTTCTTCTACAACGTGTTGATGGTGCCGCTGGCGATCGCGGGCCTGCTCTCCCCCATGCTGGCGAGCGCCGCGATGGCGTGCTCGTCGGTGTTCGTGGTCCTCAACTCGCTGCGCCTGCGCGCCGCGAAGTAGGGGCGATCACACCGGCGAGAATTCGACTCCCATTGCTGCTGCCGACCTTGCCGGATGCAGCAATGGGAGTCACCAGCAAGCAAGAGCGTCGGCTAGACTCCGACACGTCACGCACACGTTGCACGCACTGTATCTCGCTTGCGCGACGTGTTCGACTGACTGATGAAGCCGACAGAGCAACCGCGTCTTGTTCTCAGTACGCAATACACCCGATGCGGGGCGCTGCACCCGTTACGGGGCGCTACACCCGATCAGAAGAGGTGCAATGCCCACGGATCGGGTGCAGCGCCACTCCCCACAAGTACCATCGCGGCCACGCAATCCAGGTAATCCCCCGCGAGTACTCCAGCTGCCTTCCCTCTGACACGCCCGCCGTTGCGGGTCTGACTGTCACTCTCTAGTCCCAGCCGCACACAGCACCTTGACCAGCAAATCACAGACAAGATTCTTCGCGTCATACCAACGATTGATTCATCGGCTGAGCTTTTGACACATCCTCCTTGACACAATTAATGTGAAATTGGTAGATAAAGTGTCTAGCAGAGTAGATTAAAGAGCATAGATATGTCCGATTCACTGCCCACACGGGGCGACCAGGAACTCGCCGTACGCGACTGGCTCAACCGGGCCAGCGAGGAACAGGATTGCAAGGATAACAAGTATCTCTACAGACGTTGCCAGTCCTACATTCTGGACATCTTGCAATTTCTGGATCCAGAGAGAGACTTCAGCAAAGATCACCAAGGCAATTGGCGCGTTGCTGACCGAGCAATGGATGATCTCGGTTACCTCGGGAAACTCGAAAGAATCGTGGGTCTCATTAACTGAGTCGAAACATACACACGTGGCGAAATGGTCTTCGGTAGCAGATAACAGCAATGCCGGCCTATACATCTGGCGCGCTTGCATATGCCATCACGGCAGCACCAAGTAGGAATTGACGCAAGGGTGCCGCTCCGCCGACGCGTCCGGCTGCGCGGCACTCGTCGTATTACGAGGTTCGTCGCGCGACGCGGAAGCCCGCCTTGGAGTAGATGGTTTCGTACGTGTGCCCGGGGTGGGCGGCGCTCCCCCACGACTCGGCATCGACCTGCTGGCCGCCCCATGCGTAGGAGCGCGCGTCGATAACGACATACTCCGGAGGGGTCTCCATCTTCCCCGTCGTGCCCACCCAGTAGACCTCGCGTCCGGGCACGAGTCGCGCGAGCAACGTCGTGTCCGTTTCGACGCTCACTCCCTCGGGCACCGCGTCGAGCGCGCCTTGGGCGGCCGCCATGCGCGGGTCCTCCGTGAGAGTGGGCAGCTGCCACAGCGGCAGCGCCGAGGCCGTGAGCGCCAGCGACACAGCGGGCACGCACGCGGCGACCCACGCGGCCACGCGCCACCGACGCGTCGACGAGGCCGGGGCCTCGTCCTGTGAATCCGCGTCAGTCTCGGCGGCGGCGCGCTCCGGCGCGAGCCACTGGTCGATAACGTCGAGCAGCGAGCATGCCGCGATGGGGACGAGGACGGCGTTGTAGTGCCAGGAGTCCCAGCCGTAGTAGGCCTCGACGGAGCCCGCGAAGCGCCACGCGAGCGTCGGGAGGACCAGCGTGAACCAGGGCGAGGCGCTGCCCACGACGCCGGCCCCCGCGAGAAGAACGAGGAGCGTCACAAGCTTGACAGAGGGGGTCGTCAGGATGTCCCACAGGGAGGGGATAGCGCGCGCGGCGGTGGTTCCCGCGGTCGGCGTACCCGCCCCGGTCGCAGCCCCATCGAGCGAGTAGGCCCACGTGCCGGCCGGATTCATCGCCGGAAGCAGCACCTTCACCGTCACCACAAACGCAATAATGCCGAACAGGGCGTACGCGAGCGATCGCAGCACGCCAGAGCGCCCCTCACCTCGGCGACGCCACGCGAGCACCAGGCCCGCAACGAAGACAGTCAGCCCCAAATCCTCCTTGACAAGGACGAGGGGCGCCAGCCACGCCATGCACGCACCCCAGCGACGCTGGACGAAAGCGACGCCTCCGAACGCCAGCAGCGGGACGGCCATGCAGACCTCGTGAAACTGAGCGGCGACCGCGCCCTGCAACCCCCACCCGAGCCCGTAGGCGAGCCCCACGAGGATCGCGCCCCCTCGGCCGAGGAGACGCTGCGCGAAGCGCGCAATCGGCAGCACCGACACGGCGATCAACAGGTCCTGGACGACCAGGAGCGTCAGCGCGGAAGGAAAAAGACGAAAGATCGGCCCCAGCAGCGCCAGCAGCGGATGAAAATGGTCGCCCAGCAGGTTATAGCCGGGCCCTTTGATGGGAACGATCGGCGCCTCGAAGCGCGAGTACGCCTGAACCGCCTCGGTGAAGATGCCCAGGTCCCACGAGGGGGCGACGAGCGCACGCCACTGCGCCACCGAGTAGCAGACGTAGAGCGCGCCGACGGCGCAGGCGATGGCGGTCGGCAGCCACCAGGTCGTGGCCAAGCGACCGACGGCTACTCGATCCGGGCCCTTCACCCGACCATCTCCGCAGGCCGCGCGGCGGGAGAGTCGCCGGCCTCCGCCTCGTCGCGGGCCGAGGCGGGCGCCGGGTAGGGCACGCCAATCCCCTGCTCATGGTCGGCTCGGCGCTTCGATCGGGCGTCGGAGTGGAAAAGCTGGCCGACCGTTGCACGCACCGCGTCGAACATGCGCGCCGGGCGGTTGAGCGAGCCCAGCGAGCGGTCCGCGCCCGAGTGCGTGAAGTTGCAGGGAACCTCCATGACGGACAGCCCAGCGCGCAGGACGCTGATCGTCATCGCGGCCTCGAGCGCGTAGCGGCCCGCGAAAGGCATGGCGGCGTCGATGGCCTCGCGCGTCAGGCAGCGCTGATAGCTAAGGGGATAATGGCAGTACCAGCCGGTCTTGCGGCGGATGAGGCGGCGCACCATGCCCGGCCCATAGCCGGAATATTCGCGCCCCGTCGCGGGGACGGCGATCGTCATGTCGGCCTGGCGGGCGAAGACGGCCTCGACGAGGGCGGTGGCCTCGACCGCGGACTCACCCAGGTCGGGGGAGAGAAGCAGGATGTGGCGGGGCGGGCCGTCGGGGCGGTCGCGCATGGCGGCGACCTTCACGCCGGTCTCGATGGCCGAGGCGCGCCCGCGCTCGACGGAGTGACGCACGACGACGGCGCCCGCGGCTCGGGCGGCACGCCCGGTGTCGTCCGTGGACCCATCGTCGACGACAATGAGGAGGTCAACGCTGGGTATGGCGCGGCACGCGCGCACAGTGGCCGCAACGGCGCGACCGACGTTGTGGGCAGCGATGACTGCAGCGACGCGCTGCGGGTGGGAACCTCGTGATCCTGCGGGATAGTTCACGACTAACAGTCTACGGGCGGCGGGGCACTCGCGCGCCCCACCGCCCGTAATGTGAGCGACAAATCTATCTAAACGATAGGTAAACTCAGGCTCAGCGGATCGTCACAGCACGCGAGACGAGGCCCTGACGCGCGCGGCGCTCCTTATCGTCCAGGCGCTCGGTGACCGTCAGGGCCTCGGCGAGGGCCTTGGCGAGTGCCTGCGTGCCGGGCGCAACGTCGGAGGCGCTGGCCCCCTCGGGCAGCTCGAAGACGGGGACGATCAGGCCGCACGCGCGGAAGGAACCCACGTAGCGCGACCCCTCACCGACGTTGGCCTCGCCGCGCGCAGCCAGGCGGGCGAGCGCGTCGAAGAGCTTGGCCTCGTCGTTATCCGTCAGGAAACGCACGAAGTTACGGTTCATCTCGCACCAGTACGCGCCGGGGACGCCGGGCACGGGCTCGGTCGGGATGATCTCGTCGCGATTCTGTTCGAGGGCGCGACGCGTCTGATCGTCGATCTCCTCAGCCGGGTCGAACCAGAAGGAGAAGTCCTCCTCGAGCTTCATATCCGTGAAGCTGTCGAGGTCGAGGATGTCCTGGAGGCGCTCGGACGGCTCGCGCACGTCGATGGAGATGACGCCCTCGTCGCCCGCTTCCTTCGCGGCGATGGCCGCGAGCAGCGCGGCGCCCGCGT
>USPB01000133.1 GCA_900556405.1 uncultured Actinomyces sp. | reverse complement strand
ATGGTCGGCGACCGCATGGACACGGACGTGCGCGCGGGCGTCGAGGCCGGCCTGCGCACCCACCTCGTCCTGTCGGGCTCTACCGCCCGCGAGGACGTCAACAATTTCCCGTTCCGCCCCTTCGGCATCCACGAGGGCATCGGCGATCTCATCGAGCTCGTCGAGGCGGCGCACTGACCCACACCGATCCGGAAGGAACACCCATGACCAACGATTCCCACAAGGCGCGCCTGGCCGCTCTCGTCCAGGAACTGTCCGTCATCCACGAGAAGGTCATCCTGGCCTCGGGCCGCGAGTCCGACTTCTACGTCGACATGCGCCGTTCGACCCTGCACCACGAGGCGGCTCCCCTCATCGGCCACGTCATGCTGGACCTCCTGGAGGAGTCCGGTTTCTCGGTGGGCGAGGAGTACGTGGCCGTCGGCGGCCTGACGATGGGCGCCGACCCGGTCGCCACCGCGATGCTGCACGCTGCCGCATCGCGTGGCCTGGACCTGGACGCTTTCGTCGTGCGTAAGGCCGCGAAGGACCACGGCATGAAGCGCCGCATCGAGGGCCCGGACGTCGTCGGCAAGAACGTCGTCGTCCTCGAGGACACGTCCACGACCGGTGGTTCCCCGCTGGAGGCTGCGCTCGCCCTGCGCGAGGCCGGCGCGAACGTCGTCGCCGTCGCCGTGATCGTCGACCGTGCGACGGGCGCGAAGGAACGCATCGAGGCCGAGGGCTTCCCGTACTTCTACGCGCTGGGCCTGGAGGATATCGGCCTGGCCTGATTCTCCGCTTGCATTTACGAGGCCGGGGCTGGGTTCTGCGTGAACCTGGCCCCGGCCTCGTTGTCCTCTGCGCGCCCTCACATGTGGGGGACGGAACGCATGGCGCGCGCGGTCACCCAGCGCGGGGCGAGCTTCATGGCGCCCATGGCGACCTTGTAGGGAATCGTCGGGGTGACCTGGACGCGTCCCGCGCGCACAGCGTCGAGGGCCTCCGTGACGACCTGTTCGGGGCTGGCCATCAGCCAGGAGGGGGTCGCGCGCATGTCGACGCCCGCACGCTCGAAGAAGGGGGTGTCGACGGGGCCGGGGCACACGACGGTGGCGGTGATGCCGGAGCCCTTGAGCTCGGCGGCGAGGCCCTCGGTGAAGGCGACGACCCAGGCCTTGTGCGCGGAGTAGGTGCCCGCGCCCGTGCGCGAGGCGACGGAGCCGACGTTGAGGATGGCACCACGGCCGCGCGAACGCATGGAAATGCCCGCATGGTGGGCCAGCGTCATGACCGCGCGAACCATGACGTTCAGGCCATTAATTTCATTGTCCAGGCTGTTATCCAGGAAGTCGCTCCCCAGGCCGAAGCCGGCGTTGTTGACGAGGAGGTCGACGGGCGCCAGGTCCGGTTTGTCGCGGTCGGCGGGCCCTCCCACGTCCAGGCGTGCGGCGACGCGCGCGCAGCCATCCTCGGTCGACAGGTCGGCGGCGATCACCTCGGCGCGTACACCCGCGACGTTCGCGAGCGTGTCCGCGAGCGAGCGCAGCGCATCCTCGCTGCGCGCGACCAGCACCAGGTCATGGCCTGCCGCGGCCAGCTGCCAACAGAATTCTTCACCAATGCCGGAGGTTGCTCCGGTGACCAGCGCTGTTCCCATGGGGGAAGTCTAGCGCCGCATCGTTTCGGCAGCACGAAGCCGGGGCGGGAACGCTGGTGCGTCCCGCCCCGGCTGGGCACCTCATCGGGTCCGGATCAGGTATCCGGCTCCACCACCGGCGAGGGCTGCCGGGATGACGAGGAGGACGAGCCAGTAGGGGCTCCATCCGCCCGAGCGGCCAGTATCCGCAGCCGCGGCGACCGGCAGGGATGCGGCCGCGTTGGCCGTCCCATTGTCGGGCGCGGGTGCACCACCGCTCTGCGCGGTATCTCCACTCTGCGCGCCGCTCTGGGGAGCGGCTGACGGGCTTGCGGACGGTGCGGGCGCCGCCTTCGGTGCGCTCACGGGTGCCGAGCTGGTCGCACCGGTTGTCCCACGTGCCGCTCCGTTACTGCGAGCAGCGGGAGCGCCAGTCGCGCTGCCACTCGTGGCTGCCGGGGCCGACGTGTGAGTCGCGCCGGACGAGGCCGGGGTTCCAGCGTTGCCCGAAGGCGCGGACGGCGCGGGCACTCGTACCGGACCACCGGAGGGGGCTGGAGCCGGGAAGGGCGTCGGCATGGGCGCCGGTGCGGGAGCCGGATCGGCACTCGGCGCGGGTGCCGGAGCGGGCGCAGGATCGGCGCTCGGAGCGGGCGCAGGGTCGGCGCTCGGAGCGGGAGCGGGCGCAGGATCCTCGGTGGGAGCGGGCGCCGGAGCAGGATCCTCGGTGGGAGCGGGCGCCGGAGCAGGATCGGCAGTCGGAGCGGGCGCAGGGTCAACGCTCGGCTCAGGCGCAGGCGCCGGCTCGGGGGCGGGGGTAGGCACGGGTTCCGGAACCGGAGACGGTCCCGGCGACGGCGTGGGCACAGGTTCCTCGTCCACCGGGGCAGGCCGCTCGTCGCGGTGGCCGGAGCGCACGATCACGGTGAAGGACTGGGGCTCGACGAGGCTGCGTTCGCCGCTGCGCGCGCCGACCTCGATGCGGTAGGTGCCCGGAGCACTGAAAACCCAGTTTCCGTGCATGTGCGTCGCCTCGGTCGTGTGGACGAGGCCGTCACCCTTACTCGAGTCGAAGTGGACCTTCGCGCCCGCGCCGAAGGTGCCGCCCTGGAAGAACGCGACGCGCGCACCTTCGGGAGCCTGCGCGAGGTGCAGGGTCAGGTCGGCGCCGTCGGGCAGCGCCGCGTAGTCGATACCTTCGGTGGACAGGCCGGGCCACACGATGTCGCTGTTCTGAGTCTCCGGCAGCACGTAGGTGGCTGTTCCCACCGGGCCGAGCACGTCGTAGCTTGGATCCGCCAGGGATGCGGGGCGCACGAAGCGCGCGTTGGGGGCGACCGCGAGGGTCGTGGAGCCGACGGTGCGCAGCACGGAGGTGCGCGCATTCGTGAGCGAGTCGTCCTTGACGGCGAGGCCGTAGGTGAGGCCACCCTCGCCGCTGGCCTGGGTGAGGCGCACGTCCAGGTGTCCACGCGCGATCTCCACGGGATCGTTCAGCAGGGACGAGGCCGGGGCCGGGGTTGCGTCGTTTCCACCGTTATCGGGGGCCGGAGTGGGAGCGGGGGTCGGGTTCGGAGCGGGTTCCGGCTCGTCGGGGGCGGCGACGCCGTCACGCATCTTGAGCATGGCGGTGAGGCCGACGTGGGAGCCGACGGTGACGTCGGAGGCATCCGCGACGGTCATGACCGCGTCGGAGAGCGGGTGGGGGCGCAGGGTGACGCGCATGTACATCGGGTCGGACTGGCACACGCCGAGGTCCTGCGGCTTCGTGTCCATGCCGCCCGCGCCGAGCGTGCCCTCCATGGAGCACCAGGGACTGAAATCGTACTTGGACTCGAGGAACTCGATCTTGTAGGTGGCGCGCAGGGTCGGGTCGTTCGCGCGCACGGTGGCCGTGTACTGGTCGGTCGTGCCGGGGATGAGGTCGTAGGAGACGTCGACGCGGCGCGAGGAGATCGGCAGGCGGTCGGGGTTCCACACGGGGGCCGGATCCGGATTAGAGGGCCCGAGGATCGTATCGGTACCACCGACCGTGACGGGCTCGGTGTCCTTCTGGGAGTACTGGACGGTCTGCGAGATCCAACGCGCCGAGGCGGAGTCGCCGGGGATGTAGACGGCCTGCACGGCCGCGGCGTCGGCGCCGAGCAGCTCAGAAACGCTTCCACGGCCTCCTTCGACGGCGACCTCGGTGAGGAAGTAGCCGTTGACGGTGATCCATGCGCGTCCCGTATCGGTGGCGACGCCCGTGTCGAGCGTGATGTCGGTCAGGTGGTTATCGCCGGGGTGCTCGCGCTCGGCGTGGTGGGACACGGTCAGCGTGGGCACCGCGGAATTATCGTCGGTGCGCTCTGCGCGCGCGGCGTTGTAGGCGGCTTCGATGTCCTTGATGGTTCCGTCGGCGGGGTTCGCGCCGCCAACCTGCCAGACCAGCGGGGTGATCGGTGAGGAGTAGATAGCGGTGCCGTCGGCGCTGCGCGCGGTCATCTTGTAGTTCGCGACGTAGCGACCCGGCTGCGTGAAGGTCGTGTACAGGTGCGTGTGGCGCGGGTTGTAGACGCTGCGGTACGCGGTGTCATGGCTGGAAAGGAAGCGGTTCACGCTGTCACCATTGTCGATGAACATCTCCATGCGGCCTGGACCGTCGACGCTGATGAGGTCGAGCGTGTAGGTCTCGCCTTCGAATTTGTCAGTGTCGCCGATCTCGCCCGCGCCGAGGCCCGCCCAGATGGGCGTATTACCGGGTCCGGGGTTCTGGGGCGCGGCGTTCAGGACGGTGCCCTCGGCCCCGAGGAAGGCCAGGTCGGGACGTTTCGCGGGAACGACGAGCTGCGACTTCGCCTCGTCTTTGTCGCCGGTGCCGGTCCAGGCCTTGGGGATCCACAGCGCGGTTCTTTCCATCGGCATGTTGATGGTGTTGAGCGAGAAGCTGTTGGTGTCGTCGTGCCAGACGGGGATGGGTGCATCGACGTGTTGTCCGGTGACGATCCATTCCTTGTCCTGGTCGGGACCGGCCCACGCGGCGGCCGGTGTGAGTGCCAGGAAGAGGGCGAGCGCAGCGGTGCTGATGCGTCGCAGGTGTGACATTCGGGTGCCTTTTCTAGCTATGTTGTTGGTGAGAATCATTATCACTCTAAATAAGGCCTCACACAACTCACACCCATCGCGCATGTTTCACGCGCGTTTCACGCAGCCGCTCCCCCGACCCACCGATAGGCTCACATCCATGAGATTTGCGACCTGGAACGTCAACTCCATCCGCACGCGCGTCGACCGCGTCATCGCTTTCCTCCAGCGCTCGGACACAGATGTGCTCGCCATGCAGGAGATCAAGTGCCGCCCCGACCAGTTCCCCATCGAGCCGTTCGAGGAAGCGGGCTACCACGTCTCCATCCACGGACTCAACCAGTGGAACGGCGTCGCCGTGGCCTCGCGCCTGCCAATTCTCGAGGTTCGCGACCACTTCCCCACCCAGCCCGCCTTCGGTGAGCCGCCAGTCGTCGAAGCCCGCGCACTTGGCGTCACCGTCGACACGACCGGCGCCCTTCCCGCCGAGGACGGGCAGGCCTCGTCGATGACAATCTGGAGCCTGTACGTCCCCAACGGCCGCGAGCTCACCCACGCGCACTACACCTATAAGCTCCAGTGGCTGGCGAACCTCGCCGAGCAGGGGCGCGGCTGGCTGGAGGATCCCACGGCCCGCATCGCCCTCGTCGGCGACTGGAACGTCGCGCCCTTGGACGAGGACGTGTGGGACATGAGCGCCTTCGAGGGCGCCACGCACGTGTCGGCCCCCGAGCGCGAGGCCTTCGCCGCCTTCGCCGCAGACGGCTGGGTCGAGGTCACGCGAGACCGCGTCACGAACTACACCTACTGGGACTACCAGAAGCTGCGCTTCCCCAAGAACGAGGGCATGC
>USPB01000132.1 GCA_900556405.1 uncultured Actinomyces sp. | reverse complement strand
CCCGTCAAGGCCAACATCAAGCAGCAGCTGGACATCTTCTCCAACCCCAACACCTGGTACATGACCATCCTCTACGTCATGACCTTCGGCCTGTTCTCCGGTTTCTCCGCCGTCTTCGGCCTGCTCATCAACAACCAGTTCGGCGCTTCCTCCCCCCTCGAGCTGGGCGTCAAGGGCGCAACCTTCGCCTTCCTTGGCCCCCTCATCGGCTCGGTCATCCGCATGTCCTGGGGCATCTTCTGCGACCGCATGGGCGGCGCCATCTGGACCTTCATCTCCGGCGTCGGCATGGCCATCACCCTGGGCGGTGTCGCCTGGGTGCTGACCAACCCCACCGGTTGGACCGACTTCTACATCTTCATGGCGCTCATGCTCACCATGTTCCTGTTCTCCGGCTTCGGTAACGCCGGTACCTTCAAGCAGATGCCGATGATCATGCCGGCCCGCCAGGCTGGCGGCGCCATCGGCTTCACCTCCGCCATCGCATCCCTCGGTCCCTTCCTCGTCGGCGTCGCCCTCTCCGCGGTCGGCACCGGCGGTGCATGGGCCTTCTTCCTGGGATGCGCCATCTTCTGCGCCCTGTGCTCGGTCCTGTGCTGGGTCATGTACGCGCGCAAGAACGCCCCGTTCCCCGGCTGATCCATCCGGCACTGCGCGGTGCCGAACGGACCTGCCACTGCCTCGTCACTCGACTCTTAGGAGCACCCCATGACGAATCTCGAATCCGATATGACCTTCCCGACCTACGGCGGTGAGGTCAAGCCCGCGACCGGCGCGACCCTGTTCGCGCTCGGCTCGTGGCTGCGTCGCGGCAAGGCGTCCGCCGACGCGCGCCAGCTCTTCCTCGACGGCGGCCGCGAAGGCGACTCCTTCTACCGCGATCGCTGGAGCTACGACAAGATCGTGCGCTCCACCCATGGCGTGAACTGCACGGGCTCGTGCTCGTGGAAGATCTACGTCAAGGACGGCGTCATCACCTGGGAAACCCAGCAGACTGACTACCCGTCGACCGGCGCTGACATGCCCGAGTACGAGCCCCGCGGCTGCCCGCGTGGTGCGGCGTTCTCGTGGTACGAATACTCGCCGACCCGTATCAAGTACCCCTACGTGCGCGGCGTCCTCCTCGACATGTTCCGCGAGGCCAAGAAGCGCCTCGGCGACCCGGTCGACGCGTGGGCCGCTGTCGTTGAGGACCCGGAGAAGGCGCGCGCCTACAAGTCGCAGCGCGGCCGCGGCGGCATGGTCCGCGTGTCCTGGGAAGAGGCGATGGAGATCGTCGCCGCCGCCTACGTGCACACGATCAAGCAGTACGGTCCCGACCGCATCGCCGGCTTCTCGGTCATCCCCGCTATGTCGATGATCTCCTACGGCGCGGGCGCTCGCTTCCACGAGCTCATCGGCGCGACCATGCTGTCCTTCTACGACTGGTACGCGGACCTCCCGCCGGCCTCCCCGCAGGTCTTCGGCGACCAGACCGACGTGCCCGAGGCCGGCGACTGGTTCAACTCGCAGTACCTCATCATGTGGGGCACGAACCTGCCGCTGACCCGTACCCCCGATGCTCACTTCATGGCCGAGGCCCGCTACCACGGCCAGAAGGTCATCGTCGTGTCCCCGGACTTCGCGGACAACACGAAGTTCGCGGACGACTGGTTGCGCGTCCAGCCCGGCACGGACGGCGCCCTGGCCCAGGCCATGGGCCACGTCATCCTCAAGGAATTCCACGTCGGCAAGCGCGAGCCCATGTTCCTGGACTACATGAAGCGCTACACCGACGCCCCGTTCCTGGTGGAGATCAACGAGGTTGGCGAGGGCGCCCACGAGGGCATCGCCCCGACGACACTGGTCCCCGGCAAGTTCCTGACGGCCGCCAAGATGCCCGCAGGCACAACTGAGCGCACCGAGAACAACCAGTTCCGTTCCCTCGTCATCGAGGCCGACGGCACGGTCAAGGACCCGGGCGGCACGCTCGCCGATCGCTTCGGCGAGGAGGGCGCTGGCCACTGGAACCTCAACCTCGACGGCGTCGAGCCGGTCCTGTCCATCATGGACACGAACGAGTGGGAGGGCGTCGAGATCGCCCTGCCGCGCTTCGACCTGCCGGCGGCCTCCGGTCAGGCTTCGGTCGGTGGCGGCTACGTCCTGCGTGGCGTGCCCGCGCGCCGCGTCAACGGCCGCCTCGTGACGACCGTGTTCGACATCATGCTGGCCCACTACGCGGTTGAGCGCGAGGGCCTGCCGGGCCGGTGGCCCACCGACTACATGGACGCCTCCACGCCGGGCACCCCCGCGTGGCAGGAGGAGTTCACCTCGGTTCCCGCCGGAGCCGCCATCAAGATCGGTCGCGAGTTCGCGCAGAACGCGGTCGAAACCAAGGGCCGTTCCATGATCCTCATGGGCGCCGGCACGAACCACTACTACCACTCCGACCAGATGTACCGGACGTTCCTGGCGCTCACGGAAATGTGTGGCACCCAGGGCCGCAACGGCGGCGGCTGGGCTCACTACGTGGGTCAGGAGAAGGTCCGCCCGATCATGGGCTGGGGCTCCTTCACCTTCGCCCTGGACTGGGCGCGCCCGCCGCGTCAGATGATCTCCACCGGCTGGTACTACATGACCACCGACCAGTGGCGCTACGACGGGGCCCCGGCCTCGGCGATGGCGAACCCGATCAAGTCCTCGCACCTGGACGGCAAGCAGCTGGTCGACACGCTCGTCGAGTCGGTTCAGCGCGGCTGGATGCCCTGCTACCCGACGTTCTCCAAGGGTTCGACCCAGCTGGGTCGCGAGGCTGCCGAGGCCGGCATGGCTCCGGCGCAGTACGTGTCCCAGGAGCTGCGTGAGGGCCGCCTCCAGTTCGCGATCGAGGACCCGGACGCCCACCACAACGTCCCGAAGATTCTCGCGAACTGGCGTACGAACCTGCTCGGCTCGTCCGCGAAGGGCACCGAGTTCTTCCTGCGCCACATGCTGGGGACCGGCAACGAGGTCAATGCGCAGGAGCTGGAAGAGGGTTCCCGTCCCGCGACCGTCAACTGGCGTGACGCTCACCCCGGCAAGCTCGACCTCATGTGGGTCGCGGACTTCCGTAACACCTCGACGACGCTGCACTCCGACGTCGTGCTGCCGGCCGCCACGTGGTACGAGAAGCACGACCTGTCCTCCACGGACATGCACCCCTTCATGCACTGCTTCGACGAGGCCGTGAACCCGCCGTGGGAGGCGCGCACCGACTTCGAGGTGTTCCAGACGCTGGCACACCTCGTGGGACGCATGGCCGCCGACCACCTCGGGACGCAGACGGACGTCGTCGCCGTCCCGCTGGGTCACGACTCCCCGGACGCCATGACAATGGCGAGCGGCGTCGTCCCCGAGCAGACGTGGACGCCGGGCAAGACCATGCCGAAGCTGGTTCCGATCGAGCGCGACTACACGCAGGTCGGCTACAAGTTCGACCGCATGGGTCCGCTCCTGGAAAAGGCTGGCCTGGCCGCCAAGGGCGTTGCGTTCAACGTCCAGGAGGCTTTCGAGGAGCTCGGCGACCTCAACGGCCGCGCCCCCATGGACGGCAACGCCGGCGAGGGTGCGCCCCTGTGCGACACCGCGATCAAGGCGGCGAACATGGCGCTGCGCTTCTCGGGCACCACGAACGGCTCGCTGGCTGTTCAGGGCTTCCGCACGCTGGAAAAGCGCGTCGGCAACGAGATGGCGTTCCTGGCTGAGGGTGACGAGGAAAAGAAGATCACCTACCAGGACACCGTCCTGCAGCCGCGGTCCGTCATCACCAGCCCCGAGTGGTCGGGCTCCGAGCACGGCGGCCGCCGCTACAGCGCCTTCGTGCAGAACGTCGAGTGCCGCAAGCCGTGGCATACGCTCACGGGCCGCCCGCAGTTCTACGTCGACCACGACTGGATGATGGACATGGGAGAGGCCCTGCCGATCTTCCGTCCGCCGCTCGACCTGGCGCACATCTACGGTGAGCGTCCCGTCGGCGACCACCGTCCCGGTCAGCCGGGTCAGGCCGAGGTCGCGGTGCGCTACCTGACGATCCACAACAAGTGGGCCATTCACTCCCAGTACTACGACAACCCGTACATGCTGACGCTGGGTCGTGGTGGTCAGACGGTGTGGATGAGCCCCCAGGACGCTGAGAAGATCGGTGTGCGCGACAACGAGTGGATCGAGGCGAAGAACCGTAACGGTACCGTGTCGGCTCGCGCCGTTGTCTCCCACCGCATCCCGGAGGGCACGGTGTTCATGCACCACGCCCAGGATCGCCAGATCAACACCCCGCTGAACGAGGAATCCGGCAAGCGCGGCGGTACGCACAACTCGCTGACACGAATCTTTATTAAGCCGACCCACCTGGCCGGCGGCTACGCGCAGTTCGCCTACGCGTTCAACTACTACGGTCCCACCGGCAATAACCGCGACGAGGTCACGGTTATCCGCCGCCGCTCCCAGGAGGTGCAGTTCTGATGAAGGTCATGGCTCAGATCGCGATGGTGATGAACCTCGACAAGTGCATCGGCTGCCACACCTGTTCCGTCACCTGTAAGCAGGTGTGGACGAACCGTGAGGGCACCGAGTACATCTGGTTCAACAACGTCGAAACCCGTCCCGGCGTGGGCTACCCCCGCGGCTGGGAGGACCAGAAGAAGTGGAAGGGCGGCTGGAAGCGTACCGCCACGGGCCGCCTCGTTCCCCGTCAGGGCGGACGCGTCGCCTCGCTCGCGAAGATCTTCGCGAACCCGACGCAGCCGACCATGAAGGACTACTACGAGCCGTGGACCTACGAGTACGACAAGCTGCTCCAGGCACCCGCGAACTCCCGTGCGATCCCGACGGCCCGCGCGAAGTCCACGATCACGGGCGAGCACATCGACAAGCCCGAGTGGGGCCCGAACTGGGACGATGACCTGGGCGGCTCCATGGAGACCCTGGATCAGGACCCGGTCCTGCACCAGATGAACCTCCAGGTCGCCAAGACCATCGAGGACGCGTACATGTTCTACCTGCCTCGCATCTGCGAGCACTGCCTGAACCCGACCTGTGTGTCGGCGTGCCCCTCGGGCGCGATGTACAAGCGCTCCGAGGATGGCATCGTCCTGGTCGACCAGGATCAGTGCCGCGGCTGGCGCATGTGCGTGTCCGCCTGCCCCTACAAGAAGGTCTACTTCAACCACGCCACCGGCAAGGCCGAGAAGTGCACCCTGTGCTACCCGCGCCTGGAGATCGGCCAGCCGACCGTGTGCTCTGAGACCTGCGTGGGACGGCTGCGCTACCTCGGCGTCCTGCTCTACGACGCCGATCGCGTCTCCCAGGCGGCCGCCACCCCGGACCCGCAGGATCTGTATGCGGCCCAGCGCGAGATTCTTCTGGACCCCCGCGACCCGGAGGTCATCAGCGCCGCCCGCGACGAGGGCATCCCCGCCAGCTGGATCACCGCCGCCCAGGACTCGCCCATCTGGGACCTCATCGAGACCTACGAGGTGGCCCTGCCGCTGCACCCCGAGTACCGGACCATGCCGATGGTGTGGTACATCCCGCCGCTGAGCCCCGTCGTCGACGAGGTCGC
>USPB01000131.1 GCA_900556405.1 uncultured Actinomyces sp. | reverse complement strand
ACCCATCAACCAGGAGGAAGAATCCATGAACCTGAAGAAGGCATGGCTCGTCATCCCCGCGGCTGCCGCGCTCGCTCTGACCGCCTGCGCCGGCGGCGGCAACACCGCCTCGTCGTCCGGCTCCGGCGACAAGGTCGTTACCGCGAACGGCTCCGAGCCCCAGAACCCGCTCCTGCCCGGCCTGACCAACGAGAACGGCGGCGGCAGGATCCTGTCCGTTCTGTTCAGCCAGCTCGTCCGCTACGACACTGACGGCAAGGCCGTCCTCGACGTCGCCGAGTCTATCGAACCCAACGAGGACGCTTCCGAGTGGACCATCAAGCTCCACAACGACCGCAAGTTCTCCGACGGCACCCCCGTCCAGGCTCACAACTTCATCAAGGCCTGGAACCTTATCACCACGAAGAACCAGCAGCAGGCTGCATTCTTCACCATGTTCGAAGGCACCGACGACGAGGGCAACGGCGAGATCACCGGCCTGACCGAAGTTGACGACTACACCTTCACCGCGAAGCTGAAGAACCCCACCTCGGACTTCATGTCGCGTCTGGGATACGTCGCCTACGCACCGCTCCCGGATTCCACGCTGGCTGATCCCGATGCCGGCGGCCAGGCCCCCGTGGGCAACGGCCCCTACAAGATGGCCTCGGCCGACGCGTGGGAGCACAACGTCAAGTTCACCACCGTTCCCAACGAGAACTACGTGGGTGACACCAAGGCCCAGAACGACGGCGTGACCTTCGTCTTCTACTCGAGCCTCGACGCGGCCTACCAGGATCTGTCTTCCGACTCCGTGGACGTTCTCGACGCCATTCCGGCCTCCGTGTTCGCCACCTACGAGTCCGAGCTGTCGGGCCGCACCGTGAACCAGCCCTACGCTGGCGCCCAGTACTTCACGATCCCGCAGTACCTCCCCCACTTCTCCGGTGAGGAAGGCCAGCTGCGCCGCCAGGCCATCTCGATGGCCGTCGACCGCGACACCATCGTGAAGACCATCTTCAACGGCACCCGTACCCCCGCCAAGGACTTCACCGCTCCGACGCTTGAGGGCTACGACGCCAACGTTTCCGGCAACGACGTTCTGACCTACAACCCCGAGAAGGCCAAGGAACTGTGGGCGAAGGCCGACGCCATCTCCCCGTGGGACGGCACCTTCACCATCGCCTACAACTCCGACGGTGGCCACAAGGAATGGGTCGATGCGACCGCCAACTCCATCAAGAACACCCTGGGCATCAACGCTGAAGGCAACCCCTTCGCCGACTTCAAGTCTCTGCTCGACGCAGAGGACAAGCACGAGATGACCGGCGCGTTCCGTAACGGCTGGCAGGGCGACTACCCGGCGCTGTACAACTTCCTGCAGCCCCAGTACGCCACCGGTGCCGACGCCAACAAGGGCGGCTACTCCAACAGCGAGTTCGACTCCCTCGTGACGCAGGCGTCCTCCGCCACCAGCTCCGCCGAGGCCGCGAAGACCCTGGAGCAGGCTCAGACCATCCTGCTGCGCGACATGCCCGCCATCCCGCTGTGGTACACCAACGCTAACGGCGCATGGTCCAAGAACGTCGACAACGTCAAGTTCGACTGGAAGGGCCAGCCCGTGTTCTACCAGATCACCAAGAAGTGATCGCACGAGGTTAACCTCGCCTGAGGGGCGGGCGGCACAAGCCGCTCGCCCCTCGCGCATCTTCTCGACAGGCACACACACATCAACGCAGCTCAGCATCGCACTGCGCTCCCGCATTGACGCGGGACACACTTTCATCTCAAAACAGCATCACGGGGTTGATACGGCATACAAATTGAGAGACTGATGCGCCATTTGCCCATTCTTTACCCTATGATGAGATCACAGTCGGCCTCGCCCGCGAGGCACCGCCAGGGATCGGAACCTCCCCTCCCACGACACGAACACTAAAGGATTGTCCATGCTCCGCTACATCGGACGGCGACTCCTCCAGACCATCCCGGTCTTCTTCGGAGCCACCTTTCTGATCTTCGCGATGGTCTACCTGATGCCAGGTGACCCCGTCGCCGCACTCGGTGGCGACCGCGGCCTCTCCGAGGCCGCCGCCGCGCAGATCCGCGCCCAGTACAACCTGGACAAGCCCTTCTGGATGCAGTACCTGCTGTACCTCAAGGGAGTCTTCACACTCGACTTCGGCACCGCGTTCAACGGCCAGAAGGTCACGTCCATTATGGCGACCGCCTTCCCGACGACCGCGAAACTCGCCCTCTACGCCCTCGCCATCGAGACCATCCTCGGCATCGCCATGGGCGTCATCGCGGGCATGCGCCGCGGCAAGTGGTTCGACTCCACCATCCTCGTGGTCTCCCTCCTGCTGATCTCGGTCCCCACCTTCGTGCTCGGCTTCGTCCTCCAGTACGTCCTGGGCGTGCAGCTGGCAATCCTGCCGACCACGGCCTCGGCCTCCGTCGACCTCCGGAGCCTCACCATGCCGGCCATGGTGCTCGGCGGCGTCTCCCTGGCCTACGTCATCCGACTGACCCGCCAGTCCGTCTCCGAGAACGTCTCCGCCGACTACGTGCGCACCGCGCGCGCCAAGGGCCTGTCCGGCGGCGTCGTCATGACGCGCCACATCCTGCGCAACTCCCTCATCCCCGTCGCCACGTTCATCGGCGGCGACCTCGGCGCCCTCATGGGCGGCGCGATCATCACCGAGGGTATCTTCAACATCCACGGCGTCGGCGGCACCCTGTGGAGCGCCATCATCAAGGGCGAACCCCAGACCGTCGTGTCGGTGACAACAGTGCTCGTGTTGGTCTACATCATCGCGAACCTGATCGTCGACCTCCTGTACGCCGTGCTCGACCCGAGGATCCGCTATGAGTGACCAGATTCCTTCCGCCAACATCACCCGCACCCGCGCGGGCCAGGACCACTACGTCTCCGACATCGACGAGACCGGCCTCGGCGCCGTCGACGCGGTCGCCGACGAGGGTGCCCCCTCGTCCATGTGGGGCGAGGCCTGGAAGCGCCTGCGCCGCCGCCCGACCTTCTGGATCGCCGCAGCCATCATCACGCTCGCCGCGCTCCTCGCCCTCTTCCCGTGGCTGTTCACCTCGACCGACCCGAAGTTCTGCGAGCTGTCCTCATCCCTGGCCGGCCCCTCCGCCGGGCACCCCTTCGGCTTCGACAAGCAGGGTTGCGACATCTACGCCCGCGTCGTCTACGGTGCCCGCGCATCCGTGTCCGTCGGTATCCTGACCACCCTCGCGGTCGTCCTGATCGGCGGCACCATCGGCGCACTCGCCGGCTACTTCGGCGGCTGGTTCGACGCACTGCTCTCGCGCGTCACCGACGTGTTCTTCGCGATCCCGCTGCTCCTCGCCGCGATCGTGTTCATGCAGATGTTCAAGGGCTCGCGCTCCATCTTCATGGTCGTCATCGTCCTGTCCATGTTCGGCTGGACCTCCATCGCGCGCATCACCCGCGGTTCGGTCCTGTCCGCCAAGAACGAAGAGTTCGTGACCGCGGCCCGCGCGACCGGCGCATCCCGCGCACGCATCCTGCTGAGCCACATCATCCCGAACTCGATGGCCCCCATCATCGTGTACGCGACCGTCGCTCTGGGCACCTTCATCGTGTCCGAGGCCTCCCTGTCCTTCATGGGCATCGGCCTGCCGACCTCGGTCGTCTCCTGGGGCGCTGACATCTCGTCCGCCCAGACGTCGCTGCGCACCAACCCGATGGTCCTCTTCTACCCGGGCGCGGCCCTGGCCCTGACCGTCCTCAGCTTCATCATGATGGGTGACGCCGTGCGCGAAGCCCTCGACCCGAAGGCACGCAAGTGAGCGAAACGAACACCCCCCAGCTCTCCGACAAGGAGATGGAAGAGATCGTCGAACGAGCCGTCGCCCCCAGCGCGGCCCCGGCCTCGTCCGACATCCACCCGGACGACGCGCAGCCCCTGCTCAAGATCACGGACCTGGAGGTCACCTTCACCTCCTCGACCGGCGTCGTCCCCGCCGTGCGCGGCGCGAACCTGACCATCTACCCCGGCCAGACCGTCGCCATCGTCGGCGAGTCCGGCTCCGGTAAGTCCACGACCGCCGCCGCCGTCATCGGCCTGCTGCCCGGCACCGGCAAGGTCGCGGGCGGAAAGATCGAGTTCGACGGCCGCGACATCACCCACCTGACCACCAGGCAGTGGGTGGAGCTGCGCGGGTCCGGCATCGGCCTCGTCCCCCAGGACCCGATGAGTAACCTCAACCCCGTGCTCCGCGTGGGCACGCAGGTCAAGGAGGCCCTCCTCGCGAACAACGTCGTGCCCCGCTCCGAGGCCGGCCAGCGCGTCACCGCCCTCCTCGAGGAAGCCGGCCTGCCCGACGCGGAGCGCCGCGCCAAGCAGTTCCCGCACGAGTTCTCCGGCGGTATGCGCCAGCGCGCCCTCATCGCCATCGGCATGGCCGCGCACCCCAAGCTGCTGATCGCCGACGAGCCGACCTCCGCCCTGGACGTCACCGTCCAGCGCCGCATCCTCGACCACCTCGGCAAGCTCACCAGCGAGATGGGCACCGCCGTGCTGTTCATTACGCACGACCTCGGCCTGGCCGCCGAGCGCGCCGAGCAGCTCGTCGTCATGCACCGCGGCCGCATCGTCGAGTCCGGCCCCGCCCTGGAGATCCTCCAGCACCCCCAGCACCCCTACACGAAGCGCCTCGTGTCCGCCGCGCCCTCCCTGGCCTCGGCGCGCATCGAGTCCGCTCACAAGCAGGGCATCTCGGTCACCGAGGAAGAGCTGACGGGCGCTGGCAAGGGCGCGACCTCCACGGACGCCATCATCCGCGCCGAAAACCTCACCAAGGAATTCGACATCCGCGGCGCCAAGAAGGGCCAGGACACCTTCCTGGCCGTCGACGACGTGTCCTTCGAGCTGCGCCGCGGCACGACCCTCGCGGTCGTTGGCGAGTCCGGCTCCGGCAAGTCCACCGCCGCGAACATGGTGCTGCAGCTCCTCAAGCCCACCAAGGGCAAGGTCTACTTTGACGGCGAGGACACCTCGGAAATGAGCGAGGCGGAGCTTTTCCGCCTGCGCCGCCGCCTCCAGGCCGTGTTCCAGAACCCCTACGGCTCGCTGGATCCCATGTTCTCGATCTACCGACTGATCGAGGAGCCGCTGAAGATCCACGGCTACGGCACCCTGGAGTACGCGCGCGCCGAAATCAAGCGCGCCGAAGCAACGGGCCGCGAACCCGAGGAGTGGATGCGCGTCCTCGTCGAGGCCGCCGACGCGAAGCGTTCGCTGACCGCCGCCGAGAAGCGCGAATTCAACCCGAAGAAGCTGCGCATCGCGCGCGCCTCCGAGCTGCTCGACATGGTGGCTCTGCCGCGTAGCGCCATGCGCCGCTACCCCAACGAGCTCTCCGGCGGCCAGCGCCAGCGCGTGGCCGTGGCCCGCGCCCTCGCGCTCAACCCGGAGGTCATCGTCCTGGACGAGGCCGTGTCCGCCCTGGACGTTCTGGTGCAGAACCAGATCCTGTACCTGCTCAACGACCTGCAGGCACAGCTGGGCCTGTCCTACCTGTTCATCACGCACGACCTGGCTGTTGTCCGCCAGATCGCCGACGACGTGATCGTCATGGAGAAGGGCAAGCTCGTCGAGGCCAACACGACGGACGAGCTGTTCAACAACCCGGTTCAGGACTACACGCGCGAGCTGATCGAGGCCGTCCCCGGCCGCAACATCCAGCTCAACCTGTGAGC
>USPB01000130.1 GCA_900556405.1 uncultured Actinomyces sp. | reverse complement strand
GTCGGATGGGCGCTTCCTGGGATGTCGGGCTGCACTACGTCGGCGACATGCACCCCAGGTCCCGCCCACGCCAGCTCTTCGACTACCTGACCGGCGGCGCGCTCAGCTGGAATCGAATGCCGTCGGGCTACGACCGTTTCGTCCTGCCCGGCCACGGCCTCGACGTCACAATCCCGTCCGGCATCGCTCACTACCGTGCCCTTCTAACCGACCTATTTCCCGCCGAACGACGGGCGATTCGGCGCTATTGCCGGGACGTGACGCGCGCCTATTCGTGGATGTCGCTGCGCTACATGGCCGACATGGTCCCGCCACTTGCATCCCCCGCCATAAACCTCGCACTCCGCCTGCGGACAGGATGCGCCCTGGAACGAACAGAGCACTACATGGAGCGCCGCTTCCGCGACCCGGCCCTGCACGCTCTCCTCACCACCCATTGGGGCGACTATGGCGTGGAGCCCGCTCGCAGCGCGTTCGTCGCCCACGCGATGATCGTGTGCCACTACATGAACGGAGCTTGGTTCCCCCGCGGCGGAAGCGGGCAGATCGCGCGCATGATCGAAGAACGGATCCGCGCAGCCGGAGGAGAGATCCGCCTGTGCCAGGACGTCGATGAGATTCTCATTGACGACGGTCGCGCGGTCGGCGTGCGCGTCACTGATCGCAGCGGTCCCGCCCCCGTCTGCTACGAGGAGCATGCTCCCATCGTGGTCTCCGGCGTCGGCGCGCGCGAAACCTACACCCGGCTGCTACCCACGACCGGTCCGGTCGGCGCGCTCACTGCGCCCGTCCGCGAGAGTATCGCCCGCCTCGGGCACGGAGGCTCCGCGGTGACCGTCTACCTCACGCTCGACCACTACCCCACCGGCGTGGACGGGTCGAACGTCTGGGTGAATACATCCGAGGGACCCGACGACCTGGAGCAGATGACCGAGGGCCTGTGCCAGGGACACCCGCAATCAGCCTTCGTCTCATTCCCGGGAATCAAGTCCGGAGATCGCCACGCGACAGTGGAGATCGTGTCCTTCGCCCAGCCGGAGGCCTTCGACCGATGGTCGGGGACGAGGCCGGGGATGCGCGGGGAGGACTACGAACGCCTGACGTCGGCGATCGCACGCGGACTCATCAACCTTGCGGACACGGCCATACCCGGCCTGAAAGACGCCGTGTGCTCCGTCGAGGTCGGCACCCCACTCACGATCGAACACTTCACGTCACACGAGGGCGGATGCTTCTACGGACTACCTCTCACGCCCGAGCGCTTCGCCGCGGACCTAGCCTCCCCCCAGGCTCCCATCGATGGCCTCTACCTGACCGGGCAGGACGCCGGAATGCCCGGAATCGTGGGCTCCGCCCTGGCTGGCATGTCGACGGCCTGCAAGATCCTGGGTCCCGCAGGATACCCCCGCATCATGCGCGCACTGCGCGACCAGGGCGCCACCCAGGATCACGCCGCGTCCTCCCACAACACGACAACTGAATGCACCGCCGGGGCGAGGCGCTATCGGGCGACAGCGGGGCGCGCTCGCTGGCTCACGCCCACCACACGCGACATCACACTCGAGCTACCGGAATGCGCGACGTGGGAGGCGGGCCAGTACGCGCTCGTTCGCGTCGCCCCATTCGAATGGCGACCTTACTCGCTCGCATCAGCCCCTGGGCGCACCGTCAGGCTCCTCGTTGACGTGCGCACGAAGGGCATGGGCGCCTCCTGGGCGAGCACCATCGCACCCGGCGACGACGTCGACCTCGAGCTGCCCTACGGCCACTGGCTCGTCACGCCAGAGCGGGGCACGACCGACGCCGAGGGACCCCATCGGCGCATTTTCATCGCGACCGGCACAGGCATCGCCCCATTTCTCGCAGCGTTCGAGGCTGGCAGGCGCGACGCCGACATACTCATCGTCGGATACTCACGGATGGAAGACGACCTGACAGGCCGAGTCGGCACACCGCTGCCCCGGCTCATTCGATGCGTCAGCCGCGAGGCGGCGCCCGGCACGTTTCACGGGCGTATCACCGACTACCTGAACGCCGAGGGCATCGATCCCCAGGCCACGTACTACGTGTGCGGCTCCGCCCGCATAGTCCGCGGCATGTCGCGCATCATCCAGGCCGGGGGCGCGCGCGTCTCCTACGAGACGTTCTAACGCACCCCTCCCTCGCGTGGCGAGGCCGGGACCGCTTCACGCAGCCCCGGCCTCGTCACGCTCTATGGAATGACTGTCACAACACGTCGTCGTCGACCCAGTCGAGCGTACGCGTCACGGCCTTCTTCCACAGGCGGTAGGTGCGGTCGCGCTCGGCCGGCTCCATGGAGGGCGTCCAGCGCTTGCCTTCCTGCCAGTTGGCCACGACATCGTCGGTGCCCGACCAGTAGCCCACGGCCATACCGGCTGCGTAGGCGGCACCCAGAGCGGTCGTCTCGATGACCTTCGGGCGAACGACGTCGACACCGCACAGGTCGGCCTGGAACTGCATGACCAGGTCGTCGTGCGTCATGCCGCCGTCAACCTTGAGTTCCTTGAGCGGCACACCAGCGTCGGCGTTCATCGCGTCGAGGACCTCGGCGCTCTGGAACGCGGTCGACTCCTCGACGGCGCGGGCGATGTGGCCCTTGTTGACGTAGCGGGTCAGGCCCACGATCGCGCCGCGAGCGTCCGAACGCCAGTAGGGGGCGAACAGGCCGGAGAAGGCGGGGACGAAGTAGACGCCGCCGTTGTCCTCGACCGTGCTGGCCAGCTCGCCGATGTCCGAGGACTTGACGATCATGCCGAGGTTATCGCGCAGCCACTGGACCAGCGAGCCGGCGACGGCGATCGAGCCTTCGAGGGCGTACACGGCCGGCTGCTCGCCGATCTTGTAGGCCACCGTGGTGAGCAGGCCATTGTTGGAGAAGACGGGCTCCGTGCCGGTGTTCATGAGCATGAAGCAGCCGGTGCCGTAGGTGTTCTTCGCCATGCCCTTCTCGAAGCAGGCCTGGCCGAAGGTGGCCGCCTGCTGGTCGCCGAGGATGCCCGCGATCGGGGTATCGACCAGGAGGCCATTCTTACGACCGTAGCCGTAGACCTCGGAGGAGGACTTAATCTCGGGGAGCATCGACATCGGAATACCGAAGATCTCGCAGACATCCTCACGCCAGGACAGGGTGCGGATATCCATGAGCATGGTGCGCGAGGCGTTGGTGACGTCGGTGCAGTGCACGCCGCCGTTGACGCCGCCCGTCAGGTTCCACAGGACCCAGGAGTCGGTGTTGCCGAAGTAGAGGTCGCCGGCCTCGGCGCGCTCGCGAGCACCCTCGACGTTGTCCAGGATCCACTTGATCTTCGAGCCGGAGAAGTAGGGGGACAGGCCCAGGCCGCAGATCTGGCGGAAACGATCCGGGCCCTCGTCGCCCTCAAGCTCCTTGACGATGTCAGAGGTACGCATGTCCTGCCAGACGATCGCGTTGTACACGGGCTCGCCGGTGTTCTTATCCCACACGACGGTGGTCTCGCGCTGGTTCGTGATACCCACGGCCGCCAGCTGGTGACGGTTGATCTCCGCCTTCTGCAGAGCCTCCGCAACGACGGTACGAGTGGTGTCCCAGATCTCGATGGGGTTGTGCTCGACCCAGCCCGGGTTCGGGAAGATCTGCGTGAATTCCTTCTGGCCGACGGAAACGATTTCACCAGCGTGGTTGAAGATAATCGCGCGGGTCGAAGTGGTGCCCTGGTCAATGGCGAGAACGAACTTTTCGGTGGTCATGAGTGTCCTTTCGGAGGCGTTGTCACGTCGTTGTGTATGCCGCGCCTAGCCACCTGCGCGGCTGTTGGGACTTCCCAGTCCCAGAAAATGTCACCCCGGCGGTGGGGTTCCACGCGGGCGAGGCCGCAGTGGCCTCGCCCGCGCACTCACTCTCAGGCGAGAGCGAGGAAGTAGATGACGGTGCCGACGATGGCGCCGATGATCGGGCCGACGACGGGAACCCAGGAGTAACCCCAGTCGGAGCCGCCCTTGCCCTTGATCGGCAGGATCGCGTGAGCGATACGGGGGCCGAGGTCACGGGCCGGGTTGATGGCGTAACCGGTGGGGCCACCGAGCGAGTTACCGATGACGACGATGATGAGGGCGACGCCGAGCGGGCCGATCGCGGTTTCGGTGTAGCCGGAAACGTAGACCCACAGGATCAGGACGGCGGTGCCGATGGCCTCAGTGAGGCAGTTCCAACCGTAGGAGCGGATCTCGGGGCCGGTGGAGAAGACGCCCAGCTTGAGGGCGGGGTCACAATCCTCGTCGAAGTGCTTCTTGAAGGTCAGCCAGCACAGGACCGCACCGACGAAGGCGCCGAGGAACTGAGCGACGATGTAGACGAGAATGTTGGTGGTGTTGACCGCAACGCCGGGGGCGAGCTCAACGGAGGAGTCGAAGGCGTGTCCGACAGCCTTGGCAATGGTGACGGCGGGGTTCAGGTGGCCGCCAGAGCGGAAGGCGACGTAGACGCCGGCGAAGACCGCCAGGCCCCATCCCCAGTTGATGAGCAGCCAGCCGCCGCCCTTGCCCTTGGACTTGGGCAGCAGGTTCGTGGCGACGACGCCACCACCGAGGAGCAGGAGGACGGCAGTGCCGAGGAACTCAGACCAGAAAAGCTGGCCCGTGGTCGGGGCAGCCATATCGGCGGCTGCCGGGAGCAGTGTTGTGAGCATGTTTCCCTATCTTTCTCCGGCGCGTCTTCGCACCGGGTCACCGGTGTTGTACCACCGCTAACTGTGTACCGTCGAACAGTATCCACTCAGATATGGTTCGCGGGTCACGTCACAGTATGGCACTTGATGCACGTTAGCCCAAACTGAGTGCACATCCGTGCAGGCCTACAGGTGTGACCCTGGTCATCTGCTACGCGTCGTTCCAGATTGGCCGACACTCGCTGCGATCTCCAAAGTCACACATCTGCACGCCTGTGCATGGCACACTAGAAAACGTGACAATACGTGACGAACAGGCTCACGAGGCCGCCTCGATGTACTACCTCCAGGGGCAGACGATGGAAACAATCGCCCGCCACCTGCAGATATCGCGATCCTCGGTTTCGCGACTTCTCGCCCACGCGCGGGAGGTCGGCCTCGTACGCATTTCCGTCTCCGCCTCCCCCGGCCTCAAGGGCACCCTCGCGGGCCAGATCGCCGACCTGTTCGGAGTCCAGGTCTCCGTCGTTCCCGTTCACGACGTGCACACCGAGGTCAATCGCCTGCACAATGTTGCACTGGTCGCCGCCGAACACCTTGTGGACATGCTCTTTCCCGGCGTCACCCTCGGCATCGCCTGGGGAAACACGACCGCAGAAGTCACGCGCGCGATGCCCCACGTGTCCTTCCCCGGTTCGACCGTCGTCCAGCTCAACGGTGCAGCGACCGCCACCGAGTCCGGCATGCCCTACGCCGAGGCCATCATCGCCCGCGCCGCCAAGTGCATCGGCGGGCGCATCGTCAACTTCCCCGTACCCGCCTTCTTTGACTATGCGGACACCAAGGAGGCCCTCTGGCGCGAACGCTCCGTCCAGTCGGTCCTCAACACGATCGACAGCGCCGACGTCGCGCTCTTCGGCGTCGGATCGATGTCCGCGCGCCTACCCTCCCACGTCTACTCAGGCGGATTCCTCGACCCCAACGAGATCGCGGCAGCGCAAAACGACGGCGTCGTCGGCGACGTGTGCACCGTCCTCATCCGCGAGGACGGCTCCACGAACATGC
>USPB01000129.1 GCA_900556405.1 uncultured Actinomyces sp. | reverse complement strand
GCGTCGCGGCCAGCGCCGAGTTCTGCATGCCGACCTCGATCGCGGTCGTGCGCGCAGCCTTGTCGGAGCCGCGGCCAACGCGTCCGGCCAGGTACCCGAAGAGGTAGCCGAGCAGGTTGTGGCAGATGACCACGGCGATGATGAGGGCGCCGGACGTCAGGATCTTGTCGACGGAACCCGACACGACAACCAGGAGCACGTAGCAGATGCCCAGCACGGAGATCCAGGGCAGAAGCGGCAGGATCTTCTCCACGAGCTTGCCCGCAATGTAGCGCACGAGGAAACCGCCCAGGACGGGGGCGAGGACCATCAGGAGGATGTTCTTCGCCATGGCCGCACCGTCAACCGGCATGCGGTTACCGACCAGCCAGGCGGTGAGCAGCGGTGTCATGAGGGGCGCGAGCAGCGTCGAAATCGAGGTCATGGTGACCGATAGGGCGACGTCCGCCTTCGCCAGGTAGGAGATCACGTTCGAGGCCGTGCCACCGGGCGCGCAGCCGACGAGGATGACGCCGACGGCGACCGCGTCGGGGAGGCGGAACACGTAGCACAGAGCCCAACCGACGAGGGGCATGATCAGGTACTGGGCGACGACACCCACGAGCACGGGCAGAGGACGCTTGACGATGAGTCCAAAGTCGGGCAGCGTCAGGGTCAGGCCCATGCCGAACATGATGACGCCGAGCGCCCAGTTCACGCCGGGGGCCAGCGGCTTGAAGGTGGCGGGCGTGATCATGGCGATCGCGAAGGCCGCCAGGATCAGCAGCGGGAAGACCGTCACGGCGATGCGCGCGCTGCGGTCCTCGGAGGACAGGGTCGGAGATTGAGTTGTGACTGTGTCTGATGTGGACATGCCCCCATATTTCACCGATTGTTGAAATTTTCCCTTCCCCATCTCACGTTGTGATCAGCTCAGTATTGAGCCTCACAAGACCACTTCACTAAGCTAAGGCTATGCACAGTGCAGCGCCGCAGACTCAGACACCGCCCGAACGCACCGCGGGTGACGGTTCCGCACACGCCCCAGGGACCGCCACCGACCGCGCACCGGCGCGTCCCCAGGGGCGCCCGAAGCCGCGCCACCACAACAACCCCCACATGCGCAAGCTCGCCCGCGACGGCTGGATCTCCGACCAGCACGGCGCGTGGACGATGATGGCTTTCCCGCCGCTGCTCGGGTGGGCGCTGTCCTACTCCTTCTCATGGACGGTCGTGCTCATGCTGGTGGCGTGGGCGATGGCGTTCCAGATGTTTTCGGCCGTGTGCTTGTGGGTGAAGACGCCCGCGAGGCGCCGCGCTCGAATCGCTCCCGCGGTCATCACCTACGCTGTTCTCGCAGCCCTGCCCGGCGCCACCCTGCTGGCTGTGCGTCCGCAGCTGCTGTGGTGGGCCATCGCTTTCGCACCCCTGGCTTCGTCGGCGCTCTACCTCGTATGGAAGGGCCGCGAGCGCTCCCTGGGGGCTCGCGCAGCGTCGATCCTGGCGGGCAACATCATGGGTCCCGTGGCTTTTTCGCTGGCGGTCGCGGATGGTTCTCCGGCCGCTGTGTCGATCCACGCGTGGGCGACGTGCGCGGCGTTCGGCCTGCACTACATCGGCACGGTTCCGCTGGTGCGTTCGATGATCCGGGGACGCAGGGATCCGCGCTGGGCGGTGGGTTCGACGCTGCTGCACGCGGCGTTCACCCTGGGCGCGGCCGCGGCGTGGTGGTTCGGCGCGCTGGCGATCTGGCCGGTCCTCATGTGGGCGTTGCTGACGGCTCGCGCGTGGGTGATGCCGACGATCAGCCGGAGGCGGGCGCGCCCGCTCTCGCCCAAGCTCATCGGCTATAGCGAGCTCGGTTGGTCGCTTCTCCTGATCGTCTCGCTGCTGATCCCGTAATCCGTTCCGCCTAGGCGGGTGTATGGGCGCGTCCGATTCGTCGGGCGCGCCCATTCGCACACGCCCCTACGTGCCGATGCCCGAGGTGCGCGCAAATTCGGTGGCGACGGACAGGAACAAGTCATTCTGCTCGCGTGAGCCAACCGAGACGCGCACGCCCACGCTGAAGGGGCGCACGATGAGGCCCACGCGCGCGCATGCCTCGACGAGGCCGTAGACGTTTCCGCGGATCAGGTAGAAGTTCGACTGGCTGTCGGGGATGTCGTAGCCCAGGTCGCGCAGCGCCGGGATGATGCGCTCGCGTTCGGCGACGATCTCGGCGACCGCGCGCGCCACGCCCTCGGCATCCTTGAGGGAGGCGAGGGCCGCTGCGAGCGCGAGGGAGTTGACGCCGAAGGGGACGAGGAGGGCCTGGATCGCGCCGATCACCTCGGCCTCGCCGATGGCGTAGCCGACGCGCACGCCCGCGAGGGCATGGGCCTTGGAGAAAGTGCGCATGACGATGACGTTGGGGTGGTCCTCGATGAGGGGAACTGCGGTGCGTACGCCGGGCTTGGTCGCGAAGTCAATGTAGGCCTCGTCGACGATGATCATGACGTCGTCGGGGACGTCGGCGACGAACGCGGCGATCTCCTCGTAGGTGAGGGCGGGACCCGTCGGGTTGTTGGGCGAGCAGACGATGACGGCGACGGTGTCGGGCGTGATCGCGGCGCGCATAGCGTCCAGGTCGTGGGTACCATCGGGGAGGAGCTCCACGGGCACGGGGTCGCCGCCCACGGAAGGCACGGCGATCGGGTAGGACTCGAAGGAGCGCCAGGGGAAGACGACCTGGGTGCCGGGCTGGCAGACGGCGGACAGGGCGGCGACGAGGATCGCCGAGGAACCGGTGCCCACGCACACCTGGTCGGCGCCGACCCCGAAGCGCTTCGCGAGGGCTTCGCGCAGGGGCGCGGCCGTCAGGTCGGGGTAGCGGTTGATCGTCTCGAGTTCGCGGGCGATCGCTTCGAGCACGGCGGGGCTTGGCGGCGTCGGCATTTCGTTCGAGGAGATCTTGACGGCGCCTGGGGCCGTCTTGCTCGGCACGTAGCGGGGCAGGGCGGCGACGGCGGGACGAATGCGCAGGTTGGTCATGTGTGTAGTCCTATCCCATGGAATTGGCACGTGCAAGCATCGTCCCACTGCGCAAGAATGAAGCAATGGATTTCATTGCACGTCTTGTCGCCACGATGGCCGGACTGTGGGTCACGGTCCACGTGGTTCCGTCGATTTCGATCGAGGCGTCGTCGGCCTCGCAGACCGTGATCGTCTTTGCGGTCGTCGCCTTGGTGTTCACGGCGGTGAACTCGATCATTAAGCCTGTCGTGAAGACACTGGCATTCCCCCTGTATGTGCTGACGTTCGGCCTGTTTGCCCTGGTGACGAACTCGCTGCTGTTCGCGCTGACGGGCTGGCTGTCCACGTCGCTTGGATTCACTATGACGACGGGCGGTTTCTTGTCGTGCCTGGCGGGCGCGGTCATCACCTCCGTGGTGTCCTCGATCGTCTCGGGCCTGCTGCGCGATAGGAAGGACGAGCGCGACTGATCCGCTGTGCCCCCTTTCTCGAGGCGTGTCACCCCTGGGTGATGCGCCTCGTTTGGTAGTGGTGGATGGTGGTCTGGGTGCCCGGGGTGAGGCCGAGCGCCTGGGTGCGCCGGGCCTCGGCGGCCGCCAGTGCGCCGAGGCCGGGGTCGGACGAGGCCCGGGCGGCGTCCAGGGTGCTCCTGATTTCGTCGACGTACAGGGGCGCGCTGTGCGAGCAGGGCACGGGGTCGTCGGCGTGGCACGTGGCCTCGTAGTCGTGGAACATGACGGTCGTGACGTTGTCCCCGCTCGTGGCGTTCCCATCCAAGCCGGGCACGATGTCGCCGAAGTTTTCGTAGGCGAGGACGGGCACGTCGCTGGGTGCGATTGTCGCGGTGGGTGAGCCGGCGGTGACGACGGAGACGACGTTGTAGCGGGCGCGTACGTCCGGGTCTGCGGCCATTTGGGCCGCCATGATTCCTCCCTGGGAGTGTCCGGCAAATTCGACGGCCTCGCCCGGGGCGATGCCCGCCGCGTTCATGGCCTCTTTGATGGCGTCGAGCTGGTCCGAGTTCATACCGGCGACGCCCTGCAAGTTGGTGGTCATGTCCTGGGGGCCCGACTGCCCAATGTCAAACACTTGGGTGCCTCGGATGTCGACGGTCCACGACCTCGTCGTCGCCCCGTCCTCCCCCACCGTGACGTGTTCTTCGATGGCGATCTCTCCGTTGTCGGCGTCTCCGCCGTGCATCTCAGTGATGTGCTCGATGGCATCCGCGCTGGTGGTGACGCCTTCGTAGTGGGCGTCGGGGGCGGCCTCGGGCATGGCCGCGAGCGCGGATCGGGTGCGCGCATCGAGGAGGTGTGAGGGAATCCGGGAGCCCAGGCCGTTGGGACGAACACGCGCGTTCCCATCCTTTCCTCGAACAGCGATCCCGTAGCTGGCACCGTGGTCGCCACGCATCATGATGTACCGGGTGACCGACACCCAGGGTGCAGCCAGCGCGGCGACGCCGGACGCGGCTTGGGTGGACGTCGAGTTCAGGTCCTGGCTCACTCCCAGTCCGGCCAGTGACTGCGCGACACCTCGGAACGCAGGAAGGGAGTTGACGTCCAGGGCGAACCTGCCGAGGTCGCGTTGCAAGCGCGCGCCCGACGCCTCGTCCGCGTGGTACTTGAAGAGCAGCCCGTCGATGACGGTGTCGCACACGTCTTTCTCCGCGACTAACGATGAGAGACCGGGCATGACGAGGGTGGAGAGCCAGGGCGCACCGGCGCGCGCGGAGGCGTCTTGCGCGCCGTGAACGAGCGCCGAGGCTCCGGTGAGCGCGAGGCCGGCGGGACCCACGACCATCGCGCCGAGGCCCCGCGCGCTCAGCTGCGGCCCCATCGGGCTGCCGGGAACGAGCTCCCACAGGGAGGAGCCGTTCTCGGCATTCGCGTATGTGAGGGCGGTGTCCTGCAGCTTCCACCGCAGGGAATCGATCTCGGTCTCGAGCGAGTTGAGGGCGGACAGGGCCCCCGTGATCGCGGACGCGAGGCGCGCGGAGGCCTCGGGGATGAGCCCGGATACCGCGTCCGCCTCTCCGAGGGCGGCGTCGAGTGCGAGCCTGGCGGGCACGATCGCAAGCGTTTCCTCGCCGCTGATGAGGGTGTGCGCGGCGCATAGTTCGTCGACGTCGACGCGAAATGCTCCCGAGTTGACGGTGACGTCGCGGCGCGGGTCGAATGCCATGGTCACCACGCTCCCAGCATGACGAGTTCGGGCTGGTAGGTGGAGGCGTCGGCGAGCGCGCTGGCGAGGGCTCGGTTGCGTTCCTCGTCGAAGGAGGGGACGAGGTCGAGGGCGGCCTGGATCTGGTCGAGGACTCCCTGAACGCTCGCGGTCACCTCGCCGTGTCGGCTGCGGTAGGAGTCTCCCGCGACGCCGGTCCACTGTGGGCACGTGGCACACGCGAGCGCCCCTCGCAGGCTATCGACGAGGCCGCGGGCTGCGTGCAGGGACAGGCCGGGGCTGAGGGGATCGGGGATCATGGTCGGCTCCCATCGTTGGAAGAATCGTTGCTTGTCCTCGCACGCTACGCCTGCGCGCTCCCCCACCACCACTCGCACGCCGACCCCTGTGGATAACTTCCCGGCGCTGCCAACCCCTGTGGACGACACGCCCAGCCCCGGCCTCGTCGTTACCCATGCCACGAACCGCCGCGCGGACTGGGCGTCCCGATGGCCCCTCGTTCTGGGAAGATAGGGGTATGAGCGACACGATGACACTGTTCTCCACTGCCCACGGCTATTCGGA
>USPB01000128.1 GCA_900556405.1 uncultured Actinomyces sp. | reverse complement strand
GAGGTTCTTTGCATTCCATTCGCTCTCGCCGTGGCGGAGCAGCACCAGTTTGTAGCTCATGTCTCCATTCTTCCACAGGTGGAGGCACCCCTCCTACATCCCGTGGGGTTGATCACGCCACAGCTTGGACACTCCTCCACCTCACGGCTCGCCTTCCCGCGTGGCTCACCCGCAAGCCACGCGCCCTCAATCAGGCTCAGACCCCGGGCATACCCTGATTAGCCCCTGACTCACCCGCCAATTCCCCCCCTGACAGCCTTGATATTCCGCGGTTTTACATGATTACCTGAACAGTGTGCACCCCTCATATTTTCCCGTACGGTTAGCTTCATGAACATCACACGACGCACCCTGGCAGCCTCTCTCATCGCTGCGACCGCTCTCGCCCTCGGCGCCTGCGGCTCCTCGAAGCCCCAGGCCACCGATGCATCCCCCGCCGCGGACCCGACGACCCCGGCGGCCACCCAGTCGGCCACGGCCTCGTCCGTCCCGACCGTGTCCGGATACCGCCCCGGCGAAATCCCGGCCATCCCCCTGTTCTCCGTTCCGTCCGTCGACGTCTTCGCCTCCAACGCCGATAAGGCCATCGTCGACTCCGCTTCCAAGTCCCTCAATACCGTCCCCGGCGTGACCATCTCGCCCGCCAAGTGCGACGGCACCTCCCTCGTGTCCGGCTCCACCGTCTTCGGAGGCGACGGCTCGGTCGTCTCCTCCTCGGACAACGGCACCGTCGTCAACGACGGCCAGGGCGGCGGCACGATCACCGAGGGCCCGATCTCGATCGTCTACGGCGGCGACGGCTCCGGCACCTACTCCAACGCCGACACGATGGTGTCCCTCGTCGTGAGCACCGACGGCTCCGGCACCTACTCCACCCCCACCACGAGCATCGTCCTGGACGGCCAGGGCGGCGGCACCTACTCCAACTCCTCCACCTCCGAAACCATCACCGTTGAAAGCGACGGCTCCGGCGTGTACTCCAAGGGCACCGTCACCATCATCAACAACGGCAACGGCACCGGCAGCTACTCGGACGACAAGCTGACGATCCAAAACAACGGCGACGGCACCGCAACCGTCAACGGCAAGGAAGTGAAGGACGCCCCGAAGGTCGACAAGCTCGGCAAGCTCGGCAAGTTCCCGCCCGTCGCCAACCTCAAGCCCGTGGAATCCTGCGGCACCGTCATCACCCTCGAAGACGGCGTCCTCTTCGACTTCGGCAAGTCCGACATCCGTCCCGAGGCCGCCCAGACGATCAAGTCGCTCGCGACCGTGCTGTCCAGCAACAAGGTTCCCGCGGCCCACGTCTACGGGCACACCGACTCCGTCTCGGACGAGGCCTTCAACCTGCAGCTCTCCCAGGAGCGCGCAGACGCCGTCGTGGCTGAACTGAAGAAGGACGGCGTGAGCTCCACCCTGGACGCGACCGGCTACGGCGAGTCCAAGCCGGTGGCTCCCAACGAGAACGCCGACGGTTCGGACAACCCCTCGGGTCGTGCGCTCAACCGCCGCGTCGAAATCTTCATCCCCGCCTTCTAGTACCCCAACCTTCTAGTACCCCAACCTTCTAGTACCCCAACTAGGGCTTACCTACGACCGATCAACGAAAGGGAGACACCATGCACCTGAAGTCCCTCCTTCCCGCTGCGGCCGCTCTCGCCGTCGCCACCGTGGCCCTCACCGGCTGCTCCCAGACCGCCAACGTGTCCGGTGGCGACTCCTCCGCCCCCGCGGCTTCCTCCGCCCCCGCGGCCTCGAGCAACCCGAGCACGGACACCAAGACCGACGCATCCAGCGACTCCGGCAAGTCGGACACCTCCAAGGACTCCGGCAAGTCCGACGCTGCCGGCACCTTCACGATCGACGAGTCCAACACGCACGTCGAGATCCCCGCGGGCACCAAGACCGTTGTCATTAACGGCTCGAACAACCACATCGAGGGCGAGGCTGTCTCCGAGATCACCGTCAACGGCTCCGCGAACGCCATCGCCGTGAAGTCCGTCCAGAAGGTGTCCTTCACGGGCTCCAACAACTCGGTTCAGTACGAGGAGGGCAACGCCCCGCAGACGGGCGCCGACTCGGGCGCGAATAACGCCGTCACCAAGGGCTGACGTTTTCCACGACGTAAGGGGTGGCACGCATCTGCGTGCCACCCCTTACGTGCATCGAGAAAGAATTGCGGGCGCACGTGGTGTGCGCCCGCAATTGTTTGCCACGAATCAGGCGTGTGCCTTGCGGTAGGCCTCAACGATCGGAGCGGGAATACGACCGCGGTCGGACAGCTCGAGTCCCTCTTCCTTTGCCCAGGCACGAATCTTCGCGTTCTCCAGGCGCTGCGTGGGATTGCCGGCGTTGCCACGGCGGCGGGTCGTCCCCGTCTTACGGCCAGCCTTAATGTAGGGCTGAATGGCCTCGGCGAATTCTTCAAAGTGGGCGCGGTTCAGATCAATTTCGTACGACGCACCATTGAATGCGAAACGGACGGTCTGATCTGCGGGGGTGCCGTCGAAATCATCGACGACTTCCACAATCTTCTTTGTCTTCTTCACGATGTCTGTCCTTTCAGAGAAAAAGAGACGGGGAATTTCTGAAAAAGTCAATTCCTATCATGAGGATATCGCAATTCATACAATTCCTGCCCATAAACAATTCATCGTGAGAACGTGAGCTACGCAGCACCGATTTTTTGATCGGAGTAATTGAAAGTTATACTCGTAGACGCCCGAGGCCGCTGTGGCCTCGTCGAGATGCCGCACGATACGAGGAGACCCAGTGAGCCGAGCACACCACCCCCGAGCGGCGGCCTGGGAGCTCTACTTCACGACGACCGCACGCCTCACCGAGCGCATCGAAGCCGCCCTCAAGTGTCAGGCCGGCCTGTCGATGCCCGAATACTCCGTGCTCCTCATGACCGACCGCGCCGGCGAAGAGGGCGTGCGCCCCTCCCGCCTCGCCCACCAGGTCGTCTTCTCACGCTCGCGCCTCACCCACACGATGAAGCGCCTCGAATCCCGCGGCCTCATCGAGCGCCGCCCCTGCGAGGGCGACGGGCGCGGAGGTCTCGTCACCCTGACGCCAGCCGGCAAGACCCTCTTCGACGAGGCCGCCCTGGTCCAGCGCGACGTCATCCGCCGCCTCTTCCTCGACGACATCACGCCCGAGGAAATCGACATGCTCACCGGACTGTTCACGCGAGTGAGCGAGCGCCTCGACTCCGACACGCCATGTCCGTGAGCACGCGCCGCCTCGCGGTCGCAACACTCCTCACCGGGGTTATCGCCGGCCTCGTCGGCCTGGCGTGCATTCACCTGCTTCACTGGATCCAGGCGGCTGCCTGGGACATGCACGGCGGCACCCTCCTGGAGGCCGTCAGCGCCGTCTCCCCCGCCCGTCGCGTCGCCATCCTCACGCTCGCCGGCGTCATCGGCGCCCTCTCCTGGTTCCTGCTCTTCCGCCGCAACAAGGCCGTCACCTCCGTCGCCGGTGCAGTGGGTGGCTCCCCCATGCCTCCCCTGCGCGCCACCTGGCACGCCCTGACCCAGGTCCTCATCGTCGGCCTCGGCGCCTCCGTGGGGCGCGAGGTCGCCCCGCGAGAGATGGCCGCCGCCTTCAGCGCGGCCGCCGCCGACCGGCTGGGGCTCACCCCCGAAGATCGGCGCATCATCGTCGCGTGCGGCGCGGGCGCGGGCCTGGCCGCCGTCTACTCGATCCCCCTGTCGGGCGCGATCTACACCCTCGAGATCCTCCTCGTGTCGCTCTCGGCGCGCGCCGTCGCCCCCGCGCTCATCACCTCGGGGATCGCGGTCCTCATCTCCACGGGATTCACGAGGCCGGCCTTCTTCTACACGGTCCCCACCCTCACGCCGTCGCTATCCTTGACGGTCTTCGGCGCGCTCATGGGGCCGGTGCTCGGAGCCGCGGGCTGGGCGTTCAAACAGGCCGTCGCGCGCACCGGGGCAATCCGGCCGCGTGACTGGCGTATTCTCGTCACGCTGCCGATCACGTTCGTCGCCGTCGGCCTGGTCTCCACCCGCATTCCCTCGGTGCTCGGCAACGGGCAGGCCAGCGCTCAGACGCAGTTTGACGCGGCGTGGGCGGCTGGCGCGGGGCTCGCGTTCGCGCTGTTGGTTCTCCTCGCCAAGACGGCCACCACATTCCTGACGATCGGCGCGGGAGGCTGGGGCGGCGTCCTCACCCCCGCGGTTGCGCTCGGCGCCGGGCTGGGAGCCGTCATCGGGCTGCCGTGGGCGGCCGCGTGGCCGGGATCGGAGGTCGCCGCCTTCGCCTTCATCGGCGCGGCAGCGTTCCTCGGGACTTCCATGAAGGCACCCTTCACGGGGCTCATCCTCGTCATCGAGTTCACCGGCCAAGGCGCCACGATCCTCGTGCCCGCGGTCCTCGCCGTCGGCGGCGCGACGGCCGCCGCGACCTGGCTGACCCGCCGGGCCGAGGCTCGCTGAGCCACACCCACTGAGCCGCCGGGCTTGCTGAGCCACCGGGCTTGCTAAGCCGCCGCTCCCCGGCCTCGCTGACCCGCCGGGCCGCCGCTAACCGCGCGTCACCACCCTGGACGCCCCTGCCTCGTCCCCCTCAAAGTCGCACGTAATTCGGCCACCGATACTTCAACTTTTGAAATCACATCGTTGGAATTGCAACGTTTGTGGGCGCACCTAAAATCTGACCCAGTTAAATTACGTGCGAGATTTGTGGGGAAGTGTAGGCATCTAAGAGGCGTCAGATCTGTGCGAGCGCCTGATCCAAGTCCGCAATCAGATCCTGCGCGTCCTCCAAGCCGACCGCCAGGCGCAGGAGCGTGCCGGGCACACCGCCCACGCCACCCACGCGCGTCGAGTGCGTCATGATCGCCGGGTGCTCGATGAGAGACTCCGGCGCGCCCAGGGACGCCGCGAGCGCAAAGACGCGCGTGCGCGTCGTCAGTTCGATCGCCGCCTCCTCGGTGGCAACCTGGAACGAAAGCACGCCTCCCACGCCGGCCGGGTTCTGATGCTGAGCCAGCTCGTAGCCCGGGTCCGAGGCCAGCCCCGGATAGTGGACGGCCGTGACCTTCGGGTGGGAGGCCAGGAACTCGGCGACCTTCTGCGCGTTCTCGCAGTGGCGCTGCACGCGCAGCGCCAGGGTTTTCAGGCCGCGGTGCGCGAGGTAGGTGTCGCGCGGGGAGGGCACGTGCCCGAGGGCCATCTGCAGCTTCACGGCCTCGGCGGCGGCATCGCGGTCGCCGAAGAAGGGCTCGACGTGCGCGGGCAGCTCCAGGCCGTCGCGCAGGACGAAAGCGCCGCCGATCACGTCCGAGTGGCCGCCCACGTACTTGGTCGTCGAGTGCACGACGACGTCCGCGCCCAACTCGAGGGGCCGCTGCAGGACCGGCGTCGCGAAGGTGTTATCCACGATCAGCAGGCCGCCTACCTCGTGCGTAAGGGCCGCAATCGCGGCGATATCCGTGATCAGTAGGAACGGATTCGAGGGCGTCTCCACCCACACGATCTGGGGGCGCGAGGCGCGAATCACGCGCTCGGCCTCGGCCAGGTCGGTCAGGTCCACGGCCTCGGACGTGATGCCCTCGGCGGGCTTGATGACGCTCAGGAGCTTGTGCGTGCCCCCGTACACGTCCGTCGAGTGCACCACGTGATCGCCGGGGCGCGCCAGCAGGCGGATCACCGTGTCCTCGGCGCTCATGCCCGAGGGAAACGCGAAGCCGTGCGTCGCCCCCTCCAAGGCCGCGAGCGCACCCGCGAACGCGTTGGTCGTCGGGTTGCCGCAGCGCCCGTACTCGTAGCCTTCTC
>USPB01000127.1 GCA_900556405.1 uncultured Actinomyces sp. | reverse complement strand
ACTGGATGAAGATCCCCCTCGCCGAAGGCACCACCTCCTACGTCCTCGACCAGGGGTGGGCCGGCCACTACGACATGACCACCCAGCCCGGCGGCGTCGGCAACTTCTCCGTCGCCGGCCACCGCCGCACCTACGGCAACAACTTCCGCTGGATCGACCGCCTCACCCAGGGCGACAAGGTCGTCGTGGAAGTCGACGACCACTACCTCGTCTACTCCATGGTCTCCTCCGAGATCATCGACGCCACCGACCCCACGCAGATGCGTGTCGTCGCCCCCGTCATCGACGACCTCTCCTGGTCCGAAACCCCCACCGAGCGTTGGATGACCATGACCACCTGCCACCCCGAATACGGCAACTGGCAGCGCTACATCGTCCACCTCAAGTTCGAATCCTGGACCCCCAAGGACACGGGCGTGCCCGCCGAACTCGTCGACGAACCCACGAACTGAAGGACCCCACATGTACCCATGGATCTTCCGCCACCTGCCCGGCCCCACCTGGTTCAAAGTCATCGAATCCCTGGCCCTCATCGGCGCTGCAGTCGCAGCCCTGTTCACCTGGGTCTACCCCTGGGTCCAGTCCTACCTGGAACTGGGACAGTCCTCCGTCGGCGGCGCCTGAGCCGCACGCTTCTGGAAGGGACGAGGCCGGGGCCACCCCGGCCTCGTGTCGTATCCGCGTGCGTGGGCCGGTTCTCTCCGTACGCGCCCGCTCGCCCGTTTGTCGGACAGCGCCCGCGCGCCTACTGGGGCAGCGCCCTACCATGGATGCCGGAGAAGGGGCCACGGCCTCGTACATGAAAGGACCTGCGATGGCACGAATCCTCTGCGTCGACAACTATGACTCGTTCGTCTTCACGATCGTGGGCTACCTGCGCCACCTGGGCGCCGTCGTGGACGTCGTGCGCAACGATGTCGTGGATCCCGCGTGGTTCGAGGCCGGCTACGACGGCGTCCTCATCTCCCCCGGACCCGGCGACCCCAAGAGCGCCGGCGCCTCCCTGCAGACCATCGCCGACTGCGCCGAGCGCAAGATCCCGATGCTGGGCGTGTGCCTGGGCCATCAGGCCCTGGGCGAGCTCTTCGGCGCGACCGTCGGGCATGCGCCCGAGCTCATGCACGGCAAGACCTCCGTCATCACCCACGACGGGCGCGGCGTGTTCGAGGGCGTGCCCTCGCCGCTGACCGTCACCCGCTACCACTCGCTGACTATCGACCCGGCGACCATGCCCGACGAGCTCGAGGTCTCCGCGAGCACCGAGTCCGGCATCATCATGGGCGTGCGCCACCGGTCCCTGCCCCTCGAAGGCGTTCAGTTCCACCCCGAGTCCGTCATGACCCAGTCCGGGCACCTCATGTTCGCCAACTGGCTGGCCGCCTGCGGCGACGCCGACGCGCGCGAGCGTGCCGTGTCCCTCAAGCCCGTCGTCGCCGAGCGCTTCAAGCTGTAGGTTTCGCGTTCTGGGGGTTTTACACGACATGGGGGCCTGAGGGCGTGCCTCGTCGGCGTGTCGGAGCCTCGTGTCGTGCAAAAGCCCCCTGCCGAGGTGTGGCAGTCCAACAGGAGCTGCTCACCCGCACATGAGCCCCTGACTCTGCACGCGAACCCCTTGTTACGCACGTAAACCGCTAGATATGCGCGTGGGCGGCGCCGCCCACGCGCGAATTATCGGGCCCACGTGCGCCTTCAGGGGCCCGCGCAGTGGCATTAAACTGACCCAGATGGGTGCGGTCGGCCGTGAGATCGCGAAAAAACTTGTTGCTTAGTAGTGTTACACCACTTAGGGAGCATGACACCCCTTCCGAGCTGGTGCAATGCTCCCTTACAGGTGTAGCGCGTTGTGAATGCAGGTAGGCGGGTCAGCTATGGTGCCGCAGATGTACTTGTTGGTGCGTGCATCCGGATAGGTTATGCGCATGCGGATAGGTTATGCGCATGCGGATGCCGATAACCTATCCACATCGTCATAACCTATCCGCGTGAGCACACACTCACTGCGACGGAGCAGCGTGCCGTGGTGGAAAGGGCCTGGCACTCGAGCGCTGTGTTGTCCACGTGTCATCGTTGGCGCGCTGGCGCGCTGGCGCGGTGGCACAGCAGCGGCGGCATTGCAGTGCTGTTGGTGCGCTGGCGCGGTGGCGATGGCGCCGCAGATGTACTTGTTGGCACGAGCATCCGGATAGGATACGAGCATGCGGATAGGTTATGCGCATGCGGATAGGTTACGAACATCCGGATAGGTTATGCGCATGCGGATAGCTTATTAACCTATCCGGATGCCAATAACCTATCCACATCGTCACAACCTATCCACATCGTCACAACCTATCCGCGTGAGGCGCCTGTTTTCTGACGGATCCGCGTGTTGAGCCCACGTCGCAGCGCAGCACCTGCCTACAGAGCTGGTTATCTGGCAGGCGCGCGTTGTGGAGGACACGCTTCCACCGTGAAGAGGCGGGCGCACCGGTCCCTGCTAGCAGTGCGTTGTCGAGGCTGCCCGCGCCCCCGCGCCCCGCGCGCCCCCGCGCCCCGGCGCATACAGGGAGGCCCGCGCTCGCTAGGAGAAATCCTGCGGCGCGGGCCTCATCAATCGGCGGGTCAATCGCCGGGTCAGCCGCCAGCCGGGTCAGCCGCCAGCCGGGTCAGCCGCTAGTCCGATCAGTTCCTCACCCGATCAGTGACCGCCTGGCTCGACACCGTCACGCGGTAGCGACCCGCGGGAGCCTCAGTGGCCGTTCCCGTTGTTGCCGTTATTGTTGCCGTTGTTGCCGTTCTGGCTGCCCTTCGCGACCTTCAGCTTCACGGTCGAGTTCTTGTCGACCTTCGAACCCACGCCGGGCTCGACGGACAGGACCTGGCCGGCGGGCTGGTTGCCCGAGACTTCTTCGACGGTGACGTTCAGGCCGAGAGCCTTGAGCTGCGCCTCGGCGTCATCACGGCCGATGCCGACGACGGAGGGGATCTCCACCTGGGCGGCCTTACCGTTCGATACGGACACGCCGACGGTAGTGCCCTTCTTGACCTTCGTGCCGGTGGCCGGGTCCTGACCGACGATGCGATCCTTGTCCTTCTCGGAGTCGACGCTCGTCACGTTACCGAGCTCCAGGCCGACGGCCTTCAGGGCGCTGCGCGCCTGGTCCTGGCTCATGCCGGACAGGTCCGGAACATCGACCTGGTCAGAACCGGAGGACAGGTAGGCGCGGATCGTCTGGCCGGCCTTCACCTTCGAACCGGGGGAGGGGTTGGTCTGCGCGACCTTGCCCTCGGGGACGGTGTCGGAGGCGACCTTGCTGTTGTCGAGCTCCCACTTCAAGCCCAGTGCCTCGATCGCCTTGCGTGCGTCGTCAGGACTCATGCCGACCAGGTTGTCCGGCAGGGTCACGGAATCGGGGCCGGAGGAGATGGTGACGCGCACGGTCGCGCCCTTCTCGGCCTGCGTGCCGGCGGTCGGATCAGTGGAGGCGACGGACCCCTCGGCCACGGTGTCGGAGGCAACCTTGTCGGGGTTGAGCTCCCACGTGAAGCCTGCCTGCTCGATCTGGGTCTTCGCGTCGGCCTGCGTCAGGCCGACGACGTTGGGGACCGCGATCGTCTCCGCTTGTGCGGCCCCGCGCGTCAGCGCCCATACCAAACCGCCGATCAGAAGCAGTGCGACGACCACGAGGGTTGCGATGATAGCCGTGCGGCGCTTGCGGGACTTCGCGACGTCGTCATCCGCGTCCGCGGTGGCCACGGGGGGCAGCGACGTGGAGGTCGCGGCCATCGCCGGGGCGGGGGTGCGGTTGGCGACGGCTGCCATCGGCATGGTCGCAGCGGTCTGGGCGTTAGCCGCACCGGCGGCGGGCAGCACCTCGGTGGCCCACGAGTCCGCGGGCGGTGCACCCACGTCGAGGCCTCGGGCGACGCGCTGCAGGTCCGCGAGCATCGCGGCCGCGCTCGGGTAGCGGTCATCGCGGTTCTTCGCCAGGGCCTTGAGTACCACGCGGTCGAGGGAGTCCGGGATGTCGGACAGGATCGACGAGGGCGTGGGCGGGATCTGCTCGACGTGCTGGTAGGCGACGGCGACGGCGGAGTCGCCCTTGAAGGGCGGGCGGCCGGTCAGCAGCTCGAAGAGCACGACGCCCGTCGAGTACAGGTCGGAACGAGCGTCCACGGCCTCGCCTCGTGCCTGCTCGGGGGAGAGGTACTGGGCGGTGCCGATCACGGCGGCCGTCTGCGTCATCGTCGCCGACGTGTCGGTCACCGCGCGGGCGATGCCGAAGTCCATCACCTTCACCTGGCCGGTGGGAGTGATCATCACGTTGGCGGGCTTGATGTCGCGGTGGATGATGCCGTGCTTGTGCGAGTAGTCGAGGGCGTCGAGCACGCCCCGCGTGTAGCCGAGGGCCTCGGCGGGCTCGATGGTGCGCCCGTCGCGCAGCATGTCGCGCAGGGTGCGCCCGCCCACGAGCTCCATGACGATGTACGGCACGACGACGCCGGTCGCCTCGTCCACCTGGCCGCCGGTGTCGTAGACGGAGACGATGTTCGGGTGGTTGAGCCCGGCCGCGGACTGGGCCTCGCGGCCGAAGCGAGCCTGGAAGGTCGGGTCGGTCGCCAGGTCGATGCGCAGCCGTTTGACGGCGATGTCGCGGCCGAGCCGCACGTCGCGGGCGCGCCAGACCTCGGCCATGCCCCCGCGGCCGATGATCTCCTGGAGCTCGTAACGGCCGCCGAGCACGGTGTTCGCAGCGGTCATCGCTGATCTCCTCCCCTCATCGCCTCGTCGCGTCGTGGGTCTCGGGGCCGGCCCCGGCGGCTCGTCCCCCCGGTCGGGGTCGTCATGATGCGAGCGCCTCGAAGACGGTGCGCGCTGCGACGGTGGCATTGCCGGTGGCGGTGCCGGACTGGTTGGGGTCGGCCAGGAAGACGGCGAGCGCCACGTGCGTCTCCTGGTCGAAGCCGGCGAACCAGGAGTAGGCGCTGGCGCCGGGCATGTTCTCGGCGGTCCCGGTCTTGCCGCCGATCGTCTGCCCGCCGATCTGCGTCGAGGTGGCGGTGCCGGACTGGACGACGTGGATCATCATCTGTTGCATCGAGGACGCCGTCTGCTCACTCACGGCCCGGCGGACCGTCGTCGGGCCCGTCTCGGAGATGACGTTGAGGTTCGCGTCGCGCACCTGGGAGACGGCGTACGGCTGCATGACCTGGCCGCCGTTGGCGAGGGTGGCGGCCACCGAGGCCATCTGCAGCGGGGTGGCCGACACGTCGTACTGGCCGATGGAGCTCATGGCCAGCTGGGCGTTGTCCAGGTCCGACGGGAAGACGCTCGTCGCCGAGTTCACGTCGCCGCCGAAGGACGCGTTGAAGCCGAACTTCTCGGCCTGCGCGCGGACCTTGTCCTGGCCGAGGGACATGCCCAGGTTCGCGAAGGCCGTGTTGCAGGAGACCTGCAGGGCGTGGTCGATCGTCGTCGTGTCGCCGCCGCAGTTCGTGGAGTTCGGCAGTGTCGTCGTCGAGTTGTCCAGCGGCAGCGTGGTCGGCGACTCGACGGTGCTGTCGGCGCCCATGCCGTCCTCGAGGGCGGCCGAGGCGACGATGAGCTTGAAGGTCGAGCCGGGCGGGTAGATCTCCTGGGTGGCGCGGTCCTCCAGCGGGCGGCCCTCGTCGGAGTTCAGCCGGTCCCACGCGGCCTGCGTGCTCTCCAGGTCGGTGCTCGACAGCTCGTTCGGGTCGTAGCCGGGCGTCGAGGCCCAGGTCAGGATCGCTCCGGTCGTGTAGTCCATCGCGATGACGGCGCCGGTGCGCCCGCCGAGCGCGTTCGAAGCGGCCTGCTGGGCGTTCGGGTCGAGCGTCGTC
>USPB01000126.1 GCA_900556405.1 uncultured Actinomyces sp. | reverse complement strand
CACCCCAACAGAAGCATTCAACAAACTCATTGCTACCACCCATTGACACCGCCGATCACCAAGACACATTCCGACCGAACACTAATTGACATTGCGACACCGTCGCCTTTTCTCTCCCGATCAACACTTACGCTGGGGTTGTCCGATGATCCTATGCTGTTACGCTAGCTTTGAGGGCATCACGATGCGCAACGCCCTTGCCCCTGGCGAGCAACCCCGGCGCTGACAGGCGCAGCGGAGGCCGCCTATAATGAGGTCATTAACACCGGTTCCGCCGCAAGGTCCAGGGCCGGTTTTCTTCTACCCACCCTTTCAGCGATGAGGTAGTTTGGGGATGTGCTGACCATCAAGGATCCCGCAAGACGGAACAACCCACGATGTCACAGTTAACATGCGATCAGCCAACTTTCAGTCACCCTCGAAGCTAAACTGCTAGCAACAGAACCGGCTCTTACCCTTTCGGGATCCAGAGCCGGTCTTCTTTTTTGAGGGAGACTACGACATTTAAACCACACCGTCGCAATCACAAAGTTGACGGCCTGCGAGCAACGGGCACACCCAATAACTGGCAGTCGCTCCCCTTGTGGTCGTGCGAGCCGACAACTTGAGACGCCCACATGCAGCAAGGGCCGCCGCGCTTGCCTTGCTTGGCGAGTGCGGCGGCCCTTTGCATACCGTTTAGCGGATCGCCTCCATGATGCGTACGCCGTCGAGCACGCTCACGTAGGGCAGGGGGTCCACGTCGGTCTCCAGGACGTACTCGGTGAGCTGGTCGCGCACGACCGTGCGCAGCTCCTCGGGGTTCCAAGGCTTGCCGATGTAGTAGTCCAGGCCCGCCTGGTTCACCGCGCGAATCGTGTCGGACTGGTCCGCCTGGCCGGTGACCAGGACCGTGCGGGTCGCGCCGAAGCGCTCGTCCTTCATGAGCTCCACGAGGAAGTCCACGCCCGACTTTCCGGGCAGACGGTGGTCGGACAGGACGAGGGCCAGCTCGTCCCCGTCCTCGACGATCTCGTCGATGACGGCCCACGCGTCGTCAACATCCTCGGCGACTTCGAGCCGGATCTTGTCCCAGAACTGTTCAAGATCGCGCTCGAGCGCGTCGCGCACGTCTGCTTCGTCCTCAAGGGACAGGATTGTCAGGGTCATGATTCCTCCTCGTGTGATTGGGCGGGCAGCGAGATCCGCATGATCGTGGATCCCGGGTGAGAGTCGATCGTGAGGGTACCCCCGTGATCGGCGATGATGCTTCGGACGATGGACATGCCCATGCCCAGGCCGAATCGGACGCGCCCCGCCTTGGTGGTGAAGTGGGGCTCCATGATCTTGTCGACGATTCCCGGGTCGATACCCGGGCCGTTGTCGTGAATGGTGACGCTCACGCCCTCGGGGGTGGGGCGCACGGTGATGCGGATGCGGGCCTCGGCCTCGCCGCGCGCGGGCAGCTCGGGTACACCGCCCGAGGCCTCGGCGGCCGCAACCAGGTCCGCGTTCTCATCCTCGATGGCCTCGGCCGCGTTCACGATGAGGTTCGTCCACACCTGCTGCAACTTCGCCGGGTGCGCGCGCACGGGCGGCACATCCTCATAGTCGCAGTCGATGCGGATACCCCGCACCCTGTGAGCGGTCAGGCGCAGGACGTCGTCGATGCCCTCGCGCACGTCCACAGGCTTCAGGTCCTCGGCGTCCGGGCGCGCGTATCCCTTCAGGGACTGGGTGAGCTCGATGACACGATCACCCGCGGCGAGCACCGAACGCAGGGATCCGCCCAGGCGCGCCCCGGCCTCGTACGCGTCAATACCGCCCGGTATCTGCGCGAGCGCACGCGCGCCGTCCGCCCCCTGGACCCCTGCGCGCACGAGGCGCCGCGCCAGCGTGCGGTCACCGACGACGGGCAGGAGCTCCTTCATGAGGGCGCGCTCGACCGACGTTGAGCGCGGGGGCGCGGTGAGGGCGCGGGCCATCGCCTCCCTCGACGAGGCCGTGGCCGGTGCCGCGAGCGCGGCGTCGACATCCTCATGCAGGTGCTTGGCCGCGCGCACGAGGGCGGTCACCGGGTTGTTGAGCTCGTGGGCGATGCCGGCACTCAACTCGCCGAGCATCGCAAAGCGCGCGCGTTCGACCAGCTCGGCGCGGGTTGCGCGCAGGTCCTCGAGCGTGGCCGCCAGGGCCTCCTTCTGGGCCTCGAGGTCCTCGGCGAGCATCGCGTTTTGCAGGTGGAGGTCCTCGGCGCGCATGAGGCGGCGCGTCAGCGAGCGGATCGCAAGCGCCGTCAGGGTCGCGCCGATCGACGGGTCCTCGGAGATGACGATCTGGAGCTGCTCGGTCGTCAGGCGCACGAGCGTCGCCTCCGTCGCCGTCTCGCCCGTGAAGAACGCGTTTTCCGCGCGGGCCAGCGACACGAGGCCGATGAGCGGACCCGACGAGGCCAGGTGCGCCAGGACCTCGCCCTGCGCCGCATCCCTGTGCAACGACACCTGCCCGTCGAGCACCAGGTAGACGGCAGCCACCGGCTCGCCCTGGGTCACCAGCTGGATCCCCTCGGGGACGATGAGCCGAGGCCGCTGACCGAGCACGCGCTCAACGCCGGCGAGGAGCTCCATGACGACCTCATGCTCGTCGCGATCCAAGCCCTCCAGGAGCGGACCCTGCACGGCGAACGGCGGCGGGTCCGCGATCAGCGAGCGGATCTGCCTGTCCGAATAACCGCACCCGCGCAGGTAGCGCACCATCGTCGAATACGCCTGACCCGCCAGCAGCGGCACCGTCCACGGGGACTTCAACACAGAAGCGAGGGCGTCCGACTGTATACACCGCACGAGGTCTCGGTGCTCCGAGCGATCCGTGACCACGACCCACTGCATGCGACGCAGCGCCGGAATCGTCCCCGCCCGGTCAATGAGCGCATCAATATCGGCGACCTCTGAAGTCACCAGGCCCATGAGCACGTGATCGCCCGGATTCAGGCTCGCATCGTATGCGGCCAGATCCTCGATTCCGTCAACGCGGTCCAGGCACAGGCCCGGGAAAGCATGCGCCAAATCCCTCGTGACGGGAGCAGCAATCGAGCGCGAATCGTCGCCGCACACCAGCAGGTGAATCGGGTGGCCGACTCGGTGACCGCCGGCTCGCACGTCCGTGCGGGCCAGCACCGAGGCGTCCTCCGCCGCTGGCCCCTGCGTCCACCCGTGGGCCAGCCCCGGCCGGGGGCGCCCGTCCCCCGAACCAGCCATGGCCTCGTCCCCGGACACGTCACATCACCCCGATGAATCCCCAGGTCAGCGGCGCAACAAACGCCAAGAGAATGATGCCGACGACGCCGACGACGATGCCGACGATTGCCATCTCGCGGGTCGGGGTCGTACCCGTCGAGTACGCGATCGCGTTCGGCGGGGTCGAAATCGGCAGGCACATGCCGAGCGAGCAGCCCAGGGCGATGACGATGGCGATCTCGGCGGCGCTCGTGGACACCGTCGTCGCCAGGCCCATGCCCATCGGGATCAAGAGGTTCGCGGACGCCGAGTGCGAAATGACGTTCGAGGTCACCCAGCCCACGAGAGCCAACACGAAGATCAGGAGGACGCCGGGGATCGAGGCCCACTGGATCGAGCCGAGCATCCACTTGTCGAGGCCCGTGGCGGACACGCCCGAGCCCAGCGCGATACCACCGGCGACCAGCCACAGGACCGGCCAGTCGAGAGCGCGCAGGTCGTCGCCGCTCATCACCTTCGTCATGAGGAGGACCACGACCGGCAGGAAGCCGACGACGTTGGCGGAAATGTGGTGCAGCGACTCGGTCATCCACAGGAGGATCGTCAGACCCGCGACCGAGTAGAAGATGATCGCGCTGCGCGACTTCTCGAAGCGAGCCGACGTGTCAATGTTGAACGTGGCGTCCGTGGGGATGTAGCGCCACGCGATGAACGCCCACGACAGGGCCAGGAGCACCAGCATGAGCGGGACGGCCGCGAGCATCCACTGCAGGAAGGTCACCTTCACGCCCGCGTTCTCCAGCGCTCCCAGGGCGATCGCGTTCGGGGGCGTGCCGACCGGCGTGCCCATGCCACCGACGTTCGCGGCCACGGGGATCGACAGGGCGATGCCGGTGCGCGCCTTGCCCTCGGGCAGGGCCATGATGACGGGCATCATGACGGCGAACATCGTCGCCGTGGTCGCCGTGTTCGACATGAACATACTCATGATCGCGGTGATCAGCATGACGCCCATGACCGTCAGGCGCGGCTTGCCCATGAAGGGCTTGAGGAGAACCGCCGACAGGGCGCGATCGAGCTTGTACTTGGCGGCACCGTCAGCCACCATGAAGCCGCCCAAGAACAGGATGATGACCGGGTTGGCCAGGGCACCGAAGAACTTCGTGTACGCCGGAGCACCCTCACCCACGCTCAGCAGCGCATGGTCCGAAATGAACAAGACCTCCAAGAAAATGACGAGGACCGCCGTGCCCGCCAGGGGCACCGCCTCCGTCACCCACAGCAGAATCGCCGCCAGGAAGATACCGAACATGCGCGTACCGGCCACGTCCAGGCCGGGCAACTGCACGAACAGGCAGGTCACAATGCACGCCAGCGCCGCAACGGCGCCAAACACCTTGGCCGGGCTAATTGATTGCTTCTTCTTCGAGAAATCTGCCGGTCGCGTGGACATATTCTGAGCGGAGCGCGGATTGATTGACACCGCGCCCTTGGAGCGTCGAGCCATTATGTGAAGACCTCATCGTCTTGCTTGGATAGTGTCCGACCAGTGTATGCCAGCGCACACAAAAAGTGAAACCGGGGTGGGGCTTTCCAATACCCCACCCCGGCTTGACGCTTGCGCCGTCGGCGAGCCTGCGCTCCTTAAGGGCGCAGGCGTTCAGTCATGCTTGCTGACGCTTGGTAACGTCACGTTCGTGCAGCCCACGTGAACGAACGCTCAGGCACCCACTGCGATCCCGCTCGCTGTTACTCAGCCACGGCCTCGTCGATGTCGTAGCCCGTCGGGAGGATGCCCGGGCGCGCCGGCTCCCACCCGAGGGCGGGCGCGACGTACTCCGCGAAGTTGCGGATGATCGACCAGTTTTCCTCGAATCCAAGCTGGTTAGGGATCGTCAGGAGGAGCGTGTCAGCCTCCGCGAGCGCGCGATCCTGGCTCAGCTGCTTGATGAGCGTCGAGGGCGGTGTGGCCGTCGGCGATCAGGTCCAGGGCGGCGGCCTCCTCGGCGAGGTAGAGGGGGTTCTCGTAGCGCATGTCGATGACACCCGTGCCCACCTCGATGGCCTTCGTGCGCGAGGCGATGGCGGAGAGGAGCGGCATGGGCGCGGCCGCCTGCGCGGCGAAGTGGTGGACGCGGAAGAAGGCGCCGTTGACGCCAAGCTCATCTGCGGCGACAGACAGGTCGATCGCCTGGTGAAGGGACTCGGCGGCAGTGAGGCTGTGGCGGCCACCGTTCGAGTAGTGGCCGAAGCTCAGGAATCCGAAGTATTTCATGACGTCACCCTACGCCATATCGGTTGAATGTTCAACTATATCGAGTGTGGGGTGCGAGATAGGAGCGGAGCGCCTGGGCGCCACCCCCTCGCTTTACGCGCGTCAAACGGCACACAGGCCCGTGATTACCCTGTTCACACGGGCGCTACACCCGATCAGTATGCATAACACCCCTTCTGATCGGGTGCAGCGCCCCCTAAAGGGTGCAGCGCTCACCTCCAAAACACTAGCCGTGCCAGCCAAGGCGCCCCACCACCACCCCTTCGGGGAGCATGTTGTCTGACCGCACACGCCATCACCACGCACGCAACAAAAACCGCAGATCCTCAAAGGATCTGCGGTTTCATCGTGCGCGAGGGGGGAGTTGAACCCCCACTCCATCAC
>USPB01000125.1 GCA_900556405.1 uncultured Actinomyces sp. | reverse complement strand
GCTTGCGACCGGAATCGGCGCGATGCTCGTGCGCATCACCCGCGCGGCCGTCGGCGCCGAACTTCGCCAGGACTACGTGACCTTCGCGCGCTCGCGGGGAGTGCCCAGCAGGCGCATCACGGCCATGTACGTGCGGGGAGCCGCCCTGCCGATCATCACCTCGGCGGGACTGATCCTGGGGACTCTCTTCGGGTCCACGGTGCTCGTTGAGGAGGCTTTTTCTCTGCCCGGCCTCGGCCAGCTTCTCGCCGATTCCATCACCTACAAGGACGTTCCGGTCGTGCAGGCGATCGCTCTGCTGGTCGCGTTCGTCATCATCGCCGTGACGCTGATCGTCGACGTGGCCGCGTTTGCGGTTGATCCGCGTCAGACGATCGGTGCGGGGAGGGGAGCCTGATGGCGCTGTCGCTTTCTCCGCGTGCCCTGGGACGAGGCATTGGTTCCACCGCGCGTAAGATCCCCGGTTCGGTGGTCCTGTCCGTGGTGGTGCTTGTCGCTGTCGCGATCTGCGTGATTGTCCCGTCCGTCCTGGTTCCCGGCGCACTGGACCAGAACCTGGCTCTGGGAGTGAGTCCTGCGGGCACCCCCGGGCACCTGCTGGGCACCGACAAAGTGGGGCGCGACGTCCTCGCCCTGACAATCGCGGGTGCACGCTCGGCGGTCGTCGGGCCGATCGTCATCGCCGTGGGGTCTATGGTCGCTGGGCTGTTCTTCGGAATGAGCGCTGCGTGGCGCGGCGGACTGTGGGACACCTGTGTGTCGCGCTCCTGCGAGGTGCTTCTATCCCTGCCGGTCACTCTCCTCGCGATCGTCGTCGCGGGTGTGATCGGTGGCAGCTACTGGGTGACGGTCGGCGTGCTCATCGTGCTGTTCGCACCCTCGGATATTCGTATGATCCGCGCCGCGACACTCGCTCAGAAGCCTCAGCCCTACATTGAGGCTACGCGCGTGTTGGGTCTGTCTGGCCCTCGTATCCTCACGGTCCATATCCTGCCGAACATCACGCCGATCGTGTGGGCGAACCTCTTCGTCAACATCGCATTCGCGCTCGTGTCCCTGTCCGGCCTGTCCTACCTGGGCCTCGGCGTCGGAGCGCAGGACGCCGACTGGGGTCGTCAGCTGGCGGACGGACGAGCCATTCTCGCCCAAAACCCCGCCGCGGCGGTGACCGCAGGTCTGGCCATCATCGTCACTGCCACCGCGATCAACATCGCCGGTGACTGGTTCGCCGAGCGCAAGGAGCGTGACCAATGAGCACCGCGACCACACCTGAGCGCGGCGACGGCCTCGTGGCCTCGCACGTGAGCGTCACCGACCGCACCGGGCGAGTGATTGTCGACGACGTGAGCGTGACCGCCCGCACCGGGCGCACCCTCGTCATCGTGGGAGAATCCGGCGCGGGAAAGTCGATGCTCGCACGGACGCTGTGCGCGCTTACTCCCTCTGCGCTTGTTGCTAGCGGAACGGTGTCGATGGGAGGAGAGACTTTCGATCTGGCGGCGGATCAAGCGCGCTTGAAGAAGCAGCGCGGGGGAGGCATCGTCTGGTTGCCGCAAGATCCGTTCACGTCGCTCGCGCCGACGCTCCCATGCGCTGAGCAAATCACGGCCGCGCGTACTGCGAGGCGTTCTGAGCGCGCCCAGCGTGCACGCGCGCTTCTCGCGGACGTCGGCCTTGACGCGCGCGTCGCTCGCTCGTACCCCCACGAGCTTTCGGGCGGCATGCGTCAGCGAGTCGCCATCGCGGCGGCGCTGGACTCCGAGCCGCGTGTCCTTATCGCTGACGAACCAACGACGGCCCTGGACGTCACGACGCAGCGCGACATCCTGACACTGCTGACGCGCCTGCGCGACGATCACGCGATGACGCTCGTGCTGGTCACCCACGATCTGGCGCTCGCGCGTCAGTTCGGCGACGATGTCATCGTCATGAAAGACGGCCAGATCGTCGAAGAAGGTGCCGTCAATGAGGTCCTGGCCTCGCCGCGTCACGAGTACACGAAGCGTCTGGCGGACGCCGAACCACGAATCGACGGCCCCAATCCGCGTGAGGGAATGGCGACGCCAGTGGGCGCGGAAACCGTCGTCGAGGTGCGCGACCTGACCAAGGTGTTCCGATCCCGCAAAGAATCGCACGTCGCCCTCATGGATGTGTCCCTGGATATCGCGCGGGGAGAATCCATCGGTATCGTCGGCGAGTCCGGATCGGGCAAGACGACGCTCGCGCGCATCATCGTGGGACTCGAGCGCGCCGACTCTGGAACGGTTCGCGTGAACGCGCAGGCCGATCGGGGACCGGCCGTCGGCATAGTGTTCCAAAATCCCTATTCGGCTCTTAACCCCGCACGAACGATCGGGCAGACGCTCGCCGAAGCGGCGGCCGTCGCGGGGCGTCCGGCCAGCGATGTCGCCGAGCTGCTGGAGGCAGTCGAACTCCCAGTCGAGTATGCGAAGCGGCGTCCGGCTCGCCTCTCGGGTGGCGAGCGTCAACGTGTGGCCATCGCGCGTGCACTGGCGACGCGTCCACGTGTCCTCATCGCCGACGAGGCCGTCTCCGCCCTCGACGTGTCCGTGCAGGCCTCCGTCCTTGACCTGCTGACGCGCCTGCAGGCGGAGCAAGGGTTCGCTCTCGTGTTCATCACCCACGACCTCGCGGTAGCGCGCGCGATGTGCGACCGCCTGGTCATCATGAAGGGCGGCGTCGTCGTGGAGGAGGGGCGTACTGAAGAGATCCTGCACAATCCTTCCGAGGAGTACACGGCTGAGCTTCTGAGCGCCGTGCCCGGTCGGGAGGGGGAGCCCTCATGAGCATCGCTCCTGGACTCGTTCGGACACCCATCCCTCCTGGAGAGAACGCGCGCGATCAGCTGAAGGCTCTTGGTGTCCCCGATGCGCGCGCGGCGCGCTGGGGCGCGATGGGACCGGCGGTGTCGGCGACCCTATGGACGTACAGCGGGCACGCGCTCCTGGAAGCGCACCGGATGACGTCCGTCCACCGAACGATCGTGGATGCGTGTCTGCTCGACGGCAGCGAGGCAGGGGCGAGCACCATCGAGTCCGCTCAGTCCTGGGAGGTCCTTATCCAGGCCGTCCTCAATGCTGCTCCACACGCCCCGCTCATCAAGGCCGTGACGCGCGATGAGGATTCCGTCTTCGAGGAGGCGCTTCGCTCCCACGGTTTCACTGCCTCGGGAGTGGTCGGCTCGCCGCTGTCCATTGAAGACGACACCGAGCACGGGCACGGCCGCGTGCGCGGTTGGGTGCGGTGGAACGCTCGTCCCCAAGCGATTCCTGCGTACGTGCGACAGAAAACCGACTTCACATGCGGCCCGGCAAGCGCGCTCATGGCCCTGGCGCACGCGAGCGGACACACCCCTCAGCAGGTGGGTCACGGCCTGCGCGAAGAAATGGACCTGTGGCGCGAATCGACGTACTCCCTCGGGGTGGGACCCTACGGCTTGGCAGCGGCGCTTGCCAGGCGCGGGCAGAGCGTCGAGGTGATCGTCACCCATGAGGGTCCGGTCGTCGGGCTCACGCGCGCGCACGCCGCATCGCCCGCGGCACGACGCGCTATTCACCGACAGCATGTGGACGAGGCCAGGGCGCTGGGGGTTCGGGACCGCATCGGGCCCTGTAGCCTCGCCGATCTGCATGCCGCCCTGGAGCAGGGGAACGGCGTTATCGTTCTGGTGGACCTGGAGGATCTTAACGGGGAGCAGACCCCGCATTGGATCTACGTGTGGGGGCTCTCGGGCGAGTACGCGCTCATTCACGATCCCTGGAACGATGAGCAGTTCGGCGAAACCTGGGTCGAAACGTGGGCGGAGGTAATCGCCCTCGACCAGCTGTGGAAGTCAGCCCAGTGGGAGGAAGAAGAATCCGCCAGGGCCTTCATTGTTGTCCGCCGCTGAGTCTGCGCGCTCGCAGACGCATAACGAGGCCGGGGCCAGGTCACGCATTCGTGCAACCCAGCCCCGGCCTCGTCAGTGTCAGGGGAATTCTCAGAGGACCATCGCCGCGATCCACCCACCGATCAACAGCGGAATGTTGTAGTGGATGAACTCGGGGATGACCGTGTCTCGCATGTGGTCGTGCTGACCGTCGACGTTCAGACCGGATGTCGGGCCGAGCGTCGAGTCGGACGCGGGTGAACCGGCGTCACCCAGCGCGCCAGCGGTACCGATGATCGACACGGTCGCGATGGGGGAGAAGCCGAGCGCCACGCACAGCGGCACGTAGATCGCCGAAATAATCGGCAGCGTCGAGAAGGACGAGCCGATGCCCATCGTGATGATCAAACCGACCAGCAGCATGATCATGGCGGCCAGCGCCTTCGACCCATTGAACATCGCGGAGGTCTGCTGGACGAGGGGCTCAATCTGGCCGGACGCCTTCAGGACGGACGCGTAGCCCTGTGCGGTGATCATGATGAGACCGATGAGGCTCATCATCTTCATGCCGCCGCTAAACACGTCGTCGGCCTGCTGCCAGGGCACGACACGCATAGCGAGCATCATGCACAGGCCCACGAGGGCGCCCACGAGCAGCGGGTCTGCCTCGGAATCCATCTTGGTCATGACGGCCTGGATGACGAAGCAGGCGACGAGGGCTGCGATGGCGGCCCAGACCTTCTTCATCTCGATGGGCTTGTCGTCGTTGGGGCTAAAGGAGGTCTCGCGCTGTTCGTACTCGCGCGGCTTGCGGTAAGAGACGAGCAGGGCGATCGCGCAGCCCACGGCCATCGAGGCTGCGGGGATCGCCATGGCGGCCATCGGGTTGACGATGCCCTCAACAGGCAGGCCAGCGTCCTCGATGTTCTTGTAGAGGATGTCGTGCAGGAAGATGCGGCCAAACCCGATCGGCACGAACATGTAGGTCGTGACGATACCGAAGGTGATCGCACAGGCGACCAGGCGGCGGTCCATCTTCAGCTCGTTCATGACGCCGATGAGCGGGGGCACCAGCAGCGGGATGAACGCGATGTGAATCGGGATGAGGTTCTGGCTCATCACGCCCATGACGAGGACGCCGCCGAGGACGCCCCACTTGGCGGAGCGGGCCACGCGCGCCGAGTTCGACTCGTCGGCATTACGCAGCTTCTTGATGATCCAGTTCGCCAGCAGGCGCGGCAGGCCCGAGTGGGCGACCGACATGGCGAACGCGCCGAGCAGAGCGTAGGACAGGGCGATCTTCGCGCCGCCGGCGAGGCCGTCCTGGAAAGCGACCATCGTGCCGGACATGCCCATGCCGGCGACCAGGCCGCCCACGAGGGAGGCCACGAAGAGGGAGATGACGACGTGCACGCGTGCGATGCTGAGGATCAGCATGACGAGCACGGAGAGCACGACTGCGTTGAAGAGCAACATGTGTGTTCCTGTGTTGAGGGTGCGCGGGTGCGCTAAAAAGAGGGGAGGTAAGCCGCGACGCGGCAGGTGGTGTCAGCCGAGATGGGAGTCGGCGTGGATGGATGCGTCAACGGCACCTACCAGTGCGGTCGACAAACCACCTTCCTCGGCGGCCAGCAATCCTGCGATTGTGGTGCCGCCGGGGCTCGTCACCCGATCAATGAGTTGCGCGGGGATTGTGCCCGCCTCGCGCTCGGCGAGGAGCAGAGCAGCGGCTCCCGCCATCGCCTGCGCGGCAATCTCGACGGCGCTGTTCTTGGACAGGCCGTACTTGAGACCGGCGCGGGCGAACGAATCAACAATCTGGAAATACCAGGCGGGAGAGCACGAGGCCAGGGCCTGGAACACGGGGAAATAGTCCTCCTCGATGAGGATGGTGCGGCCGACCGAATCCATGAGGGATCGGACGGCTGCTACCTGTGCGTCTGTGGCGCGCGTGGCCGTCAGGGCGGTCATGGACTGCCCGACGGTGGCCGCGACGTTCGGCATGACG
>USPB01000124.1 GCA_900556405.1 uncultured Actinomyces sp. | reverse complement strand
TCGCGCCGGCCACGTAGTTGGCGTGGTGCTTGTCGTGGTGCAGCTCCATGATGCGCCCGGAGATGTGGGGCTCGAGAGCGGAGTAGTCGTAGGGCAGGTCGGGCAGGGTGTAGACGGTCATGATGCTCCTTTGGGGCGTCGTGCGCGATTTGCTGATGACCCTAGCGTAGTCCTTTAGTCCCATATTGCGAAGGGGTTGTGTGTCACCTTTCGCGCAGTGCGATCAACGACGAGGCCGGGGCTCGGTCACCCGACCACGCCCCGGCCTCGTGAAACGACAGACGATCAGGCGTTGGTGCGCGCGCGACGCACGAGCGCGGAAGCCCCGACGACGATCCACGCGATCAGCGCGCCCAGGATGACGCCGAAGATGCCGGACAGGAGGGTTTCGACCAGCCAGGTCACGAAGCCGCCGGCCGATGCGACCGCGTGCTCGGCGGCTTCGAGGATGTGGTGGAAGACGGGGACGCCGACCTCGGCGAGGTTCGCGATGACCAGGTGGCCGCCGACCCACAGCATGGCGACCGTGCCGACGACACCGATGACGCTGAAGATGTGCGGCATGACGCACACGATCGTGCGGCCGACGTTGTCGACGGGGCCGGGGCGGTTGTCCTTGGGGTCCAGCGCGCCGCGCGCCAGACGCGCCCCGAAATCGTCGGCCTTCACGAGCAGGGCGACGAGGCCGTAGACGAAGAACGTCATGAAGAAGGCGACTCCGATGAGGACGGCGACGCGCATGATGCCGGTCTCGTTGGACAGGCCGGCCATGGACACGAGCATGATTTCGGCGCTGAGGATCAGGTCGGTGCGGGTCGCGGAGGAGACGATGGACTTCTCGAGTTCCTCGGGGGAGGCCGCGCCGCCCTCCTCGTGCTCCTCGTGGTGGCCGGGCAGCCAGCCGAGTTTCTCGAGGACCTTCTCGCCGCCCTCGAAGCACAGGTACGCGCCGCCCACGACCAGCAGGAACGGCAGAACCTGAGGGGCCAGCCATGTGAGGAGGAGGGCGATCGGCAGGATGATGAAGAGCTTGTTGATGAGGGAGCCGCGCGCGATCTTGCCGATGATGGGCAGCTCACGCTCCGGGCTCAGGCCCGACACGTACTGGGGGGTGACGGCCGTGTCGTCGATGACGACGCCGACCGCCTTCGAGGAGGCCTTGACGGCGCCCGCCGCGACGTCGTCGATCGACGAGGCCGTGACCTTCGCGAGGGTCGCGATATCGTCGAGTAGGGCGACAAGTCCACCGGACATGGGTTTTCCTCCTATGGGCCTCGCATGGGGGCCTCGTGTCGTTACGCGCATTGTACGTGCGGGGATAGTCTAGAGTCATGACGACTTCCGCACCCGTTCCTGCCCTCGATCGTGACCTCATCGCGCGCCTGCGCTTCGACGTTATCGCGGCAAGCTGGACCACTGACACCCTTGAGACGCTGCTCAGTGACGGCGCCCTGTCCGCCCTCATGCGCGACTCGCGCCTGCCCGCCCTCGTCGAGCTCGCGGGCGTCACCGACCCGGCGGCTACCCTCACGCGCTTCTTCGTCCTCGGCCAGCCAGAGCGCGCCTCGGCCCTGGACGCGGCCCTGCTGACGCTGGGCGCATGCGGGCTGGGGTCCCTCGGCCTCGCGGCCACCATCGACGAGGCCGAGGCCGCCTCCGCTCTCACGGCGTCCCGCGCGTGCGGTGCGCCCAAGTGCGAGTCTGCGGACAAGCGTGAGCCGAAGGACGAGAGCGGGGCCGAGGCCTCGGCCCCGAAGGCGCCGAGCCTGCCGACCATGCGCGACCCCGACGAGGATGCGCCCGAACCCGAGGTCGCGGAAGACCCGTGGATGCGCGCCCTCTTTGACCTGCGTCCCCACGCGGCGACCCTGCCGGACGGCGACCACGAGTGGTGGGTGGCCTCGGACCTGGGGGAGGTGCAGACCGGCAAGCCGCTGGCCGACGACCATGTGCTTGGGATCGGCGGCGCGACCCTGACGCTGCTGGAGATGACGGTGCGCGAGCGGGTCGATTCGGCCCTCGACGTGGGTTGTGGCTGCGGCATCCAGGCGCTCTACCTGGCCACGCACGCGGGCCGCGTGGTGGCGACCGACCTGTCGGCGCGCGCGTGCGCGATCACCCAGTTCAACGCGGCCCTCAACGAGACGACGATCGACGTGCGCGAAGGTTCCCTCTTTGAGCCCGTCGAGGGCGAGGCCTTCGACCTCATTGTCACGAACCCGCCCTTCGTGATCACGCCGGATTCGGTGCGCGGCGCGGCCGGGCTGCTCGAGTATCGCGACGGCGGCATGGATCGGGACAACCTGATCCGCGCTGTCCTGCGCGGTGCGCCCGCGTGCATGAACGATGGCGGCACCCTGCAGATGCTCGCCAACTGGGAGATTCCCGCCGACCGCAACCCTGACACGCAGTGGTCGTGGCGCGTGGATTCGTGGCTTGAAGGCCTGCCGGTGGATGCGTGGGTCGTCCAGCGCGACGTGCTCGATCCGGCGCGCTACGTGGACATGTGGATCCGCGACTCGGGCGGCCAGCTGATGGAGCGCGCCGACTACGAGCGCGCGTTCACCTCGTGGCTGGCGGACTTCCGCCGCGCGGGCACGGGCGCGATCGGCATGGGTTTTGTGGCGCTGCGCAGGCTCGACGAGGCCGAGGCCGCCTCGGGTGGTAAGCGCGCCTACGACCTGTCCCTCGATGGGCACGCCCCGCGCGGACGCGACGTGGCCTGGGCGCTGGCCTCGCTGCGCGCCCCGGAGCTGTGGGACACGGCGCTGACGCGCGCCTCGGATGTGCGCGAGGAACGCCACTACGTGCCGGGTAGCCCCGACCCGGAGCTGCTCATCATGCACCAAGGTGGGGGACTGGGCCGTTCCGTGCCCGTCTCGTCGGCCGTGTCGGCGGTGGTCGGCGCTTCGGACGGTGAGCTGACGGTCGGCCAGATCGCGGCGGCGGTCGCAATGCTCACCGAGGTCGATGTCGACGACGTGCGCGCCGAGATCGAGGCACCCCTGCGCGACCTGATCCGCTGGGGATTCCTGACGTACTGAGCGTTGTTGTGTGCGCGGGCGCCGCGGCTGCGGGGGCAGCCGCGGCGCTTGGCGTCAGGGCGTTGTTTCTCGTCTTTCGGGGTGGAATCAGCCCGGGCCTTGTGAATGTTTACTGGCCGTAGTGGAAGCGGCAGGAGATGATCCAGCCGGCTTTGCCATCGTCGCTGATCTGATAGATCAGGCGGTGCCGTGAGTCGATCCGGCGTGACCAGTACCCCGAGAACTCGTAGTGGAGGGGTTCAGGCTTGCCGATCCCCTCGTTTCCGTTGCGTTGGATGTCCTTGATGAGGGCATTGATGCGCTTGAGGGTCTTGCGATCCTCGAACTGCCACCAGACGTAGTCGTTCCAGGCTTCCTCGTCCCACGTGATGTGCATGATCAGTCCTCGTCGAGCTCAATGAGGTCATGGACGACGCCCTCGCCAGCGCGGTGACGTGCGATCGAATCGCGCAGGTGGCGGGCGTTCGCGGGGGACTGCATGAGGTAGACGGTCTCCATGAGGGACTCGTACTCGTCGAGGGCCATGATGACGACGCTTTCGTGACCCTGCCGGGTGATGACGATTTCCTCGCGGTCGTTGACGACCTGGTCGAGGACCTCCGCGTAGCGTGCGCGCGACTCGGTGTAGGTCATGATCTTCATGGGTGCTCCTCTGCTCGCCTATGTACAGAACATTGTACAGGAGGTGAGGGTGTGTGTCTCCGGTCTGCTGATGTGCGGGAGTACTGCCTCCGTGCGGGGCCAGGTACTGCGGAACTGCTGGCGCGGGGCCTGCATCGCGGTGTCCTTCACCTGGGAGGGAGCGGGCTGCACGTTCTGGATAGGAAATGCCGATCTGGATAGGAACCGCTGATCTGGATAGGTTATTTTCCTATCCGCAACGTCGTAACCTATCCACTTCGTGGTTTCCTATCCACTTTGTGGCCGCCTGTGTATGCGCGCGTCCGCACGCGGGCCCGATGATGTGCGCGTGGGCCCTTTCATCCGCATGTGGGCCCGATGATGTGCGCGTGGGCAACGCCGCCCACACGCAGGTCATGCGGTTTACGTGCGTGCCGAGAGGTTAATGTGCAGTCCTTAGTGGCCTCGGTGGCGCGCTTTCGCTTTCAGGCGGGCGAGGCGGCGTTTCTCTTCAGCTTTCTCACGCTTCTTCTGCCTGGTCGTGGAAGCTCGTTCTCGTGCCGTGCGTTCGCGTTCTGCTTGAATCGCCGCCTGTGAAGCAGTGGAAGGAAGCGCGCGGCGAGCGAGGCGGGAAGCTTGGCGCTGTGCGCGCTTGGGGTTGTGGTGCGTCGCCTGACGTTGGGCCATATCGGAAGCCCAAGCGGCCTCGTCGAGGCGGCACAGGAGAGCGTTAGCGTGAGCGAGAAGGAACTCGTAGAACTCCGCATCTGAGGGCTGTGCGCCGAACACGATTCGAACGGCACGAACACGGTCGGCCTCGTGGCGCTCAATGACGCCGACCCAGAACTGACCATCGAAATATAGTGTGGACTCCGTCTTCATTACTCGTCTCCAGGTACACCACGGTGGACCCGATGACGCTGGATTCTGCTCGAGGCAGCGACGGATGCGAGGCATCGCCCAGACTTCCTACTGGACTGTGCGGTTCGCGTATCAGGACTGACGACTCATTTTACGTCCTGTGCGCGGAGGCGTCGCTACTGGACGATCGGCTTGCCGCCGATGGACATGGGGGCGCGGGTACGCGCGTGCGCGTCGAGGTCCTGCTCCCACGCCGACGCGTAGCGCCACGCCGAGGGCGCCAGCAGTCGCAGCGCACCCATGTCGGCGAGCGCATCGAGCAGCAGGAAACGGGTCGTCGGGTAGGGGGCGTCCCACGGGATCGCCGTCCACAGGCCCGACGCGCCGAGGAGGAACTCGCCTCGGTTACGGTCATGCAGGTCGTTGGCCGCGGTCTGTACGTCTCCCTCGGCGGCCCACAGCCAGCGGGTCGTGCGGTAGGCCTCCCAGGCCTCGTCCCACGAGGAATACGAGTGCTGCAGCGCGCGGTTGATGAGAGCGAAGGTATCCCAGGCCTCGTCCTCACTGAGCCAGCCGAGGCCCGCGCCCGCGCGCGTCAGGTTCGCCGCGCGCAGGAAATCCCACGCGGCGAAATCCAGGGTCTGAATGCCGCGGTCGTTGTCCAAGAAACGGCGGAGACGCCAGCGGCTCTCCCAGTCCTCCATCGACGAGTCGGCAGTCTTGCTCAGGCGCGCGATCTCGGACTCGGCCCATGACTTCTTCTGGCAGCGCTCCCGCAGCGACGCGAAACCCTCGCGTTGCCCCGCGCGCAGGAGCGAATACAGCTGGCGGATGAGCCCCTCGCGGTCCGTGATCCCCCAGTCGTGCTCCATCATGGTTTTCGTGGCCTCCGGGGCCGACAGCGCAAGCTCGTTCACCGGATCGCCGTTACACAGCGCGTACACCATGGACGGGGCGAGCAGGCGCGCCCGAGGGTCGGTCGCCATGTCCTCGCGTTTGCCGTGGATCTTCGGGGTGTGGTGCTCGTTGAGCTTGTTCCAGTCCTTCTCCTTGCCGGCCTTGCGCACGTCGCGCGGCGCGGGAACGGCGCCCTTCGCGCGCGCGACCGCCTGCTTGACGTAGTGATTCAGCAGGAGCACGACGACGCACCCGATGGCGAACCACACGGGGAAGGGGATAACGGACAGGACACTCGCGTTCACGCTCACGATTTTGCCCGATGACGTGCCCGTCACACAAACGATGGGTGCCGCGGGGACACGGGACGAGGCCGGGGCTTCCCCTATGTATAGGTATCGCCGGGTGCGCCCTCGGATGCCTCGCCCGGGCGCGCCCGCGCGCGAGAATCCGCCACGGCCTCGTCAATGTCAAACC
>USPB01000123.1 GCA_900556405.1 uncultured Actinomyces sp. | reverse complement strand
TTGCGCTCAACATTCCTATGTTGTCATGTGTTGGGGGTGATTGCGCGGGGCGCGCCGAAATTTGTCGGCTGGGACACGCTTCTACCAGATGGTGACGCGCTGGGAGGGGTCGAGCCACATGTCGTCGTCGGGGGTGACGTCGAATGCCCGGGCGAAAGTGTCAAGGTTGCGAAGTACCTGGTTGCATCGGAACTCTGCGGGGGAGTGGGGGTCGATCGCCAGCATTTGGCGCGCAAACTGGGGGCGTGTGGCCGTTCGCCAGGCGCGAGCCCACGAGTAGAAGAAACGCTGCGGTCCCGAGATTCCATCGATGACGGGCGCCGTCTGGGGCGTGAGGCCCTGCTCCGCGAGCGCGGAGGCCCAGGCCTTCCACGCGATCGTCAGGCCGCCGAGGTCGCCGATGTTCTCGCCGATCGTGAGCGCGCCGTTGACGTGGGGGAGAGCGCGTTCAGTGTCCTCGCCCGTCTCGGATTCCTCGTTGTCGCGCTGCTCGAGGAGGATCGCGGGGGTGAGGGCGTCGTACTGCGCGATGAGTGCGTGGGTGCGTTCTTCGAAGGCGGCGCGGTCCTCGTCCGTCCACCAGTTCGACAGGTTTCCCGCTCCGTCGTAGCGCGACCCCTGGTCGTCGAAGCCGTGACCGATCTCGTGGCCGATCACCGCGCCGATTGCACCGAAGTTCACCGCGTCGTCGGCCTCGGCGTCGAAGAACGGGGGTTGGAGGATCGCTGCGGGGAAGACGATTTCGTTCTGCGTGGGGTTGTAGTAGGCGTTGACCGTCTGAGGAGTCATGTACCACTCGTCGCGGTCGACCGGGCGGCCCAGCTTGGCCCATTCGCGGTCGGTGGCGTGGGCGTTGGCGGCGCGCGCGTTGTCGACGATGGAAGCCTTCGGATCCAGGTGCAGGGTCGAATAGTCGCGCCACTTGACGGGGTAGCCGATCTTGGGGTTGAAGGTTGCCAGCTTGTCGAGTGCCTTGGCCTTCGTGTCTTCGCTCATCCAGTCGAGGCCGCGGATCGACTCGCCGTAGGCGTCAAGGAGGCGGCGCACCAGTGTGTCCATCGCTTCCTTGGCGTTGGGCGGGAAGTGGCGTGCAACCCACGCGCGGCCCATTGCTTCGCCCAGGTAGGCCTCGATGAGGCCGAGGGCACGCTTCCAGCGCGGGCGCAGCTCCTGCGTGCCCGACAGTGTGCGACCGTGGAAGTCGAAGTTTTCGTTCACGAAGTCGCTAGAGAGGAGGGAAGCGTGGCAGTCGATGGCTGAGGCGCTCAGCCACTCCTTGAGGATGGGCAGGTCGGTGGTGGCCCACAGGGCGGCGGCGGCCTTGAGGAAGTCGGGCTGGTCGACGTTGACGACGAGGCCGGCGACGGGCATGCGTGCGCCGCTCGCCCACGCGTCCCAGTCGAATCCGGGTGCGAGCGTGGCGAGCTCCTCCCACGGCGTGGGGTTGTCGGAGAGCAGGGGATCGCGGTTGGTCACGGAGTCGCGGTGGTGTGAGGCGAGCGCGGTCTCGAGTTCCATGATGCGCGTGGCCGCTCCTTCGGCGTCGTCCACGCCAGCGAGGGCGAGGAGGCGAGCGGTGTGTGCGACGTAGGCCTGTCGGATCGGCGCGTAGTCCTCTTCGCGGTAGTAGGCCTCGTCGGGCAGTCCGATACCTGACTGGACGAGGGAGACCATGTAGCGGGAGGAGTCGTGGGGGTCCGTCCCCACGTATGCGCCGACGAGGCCTCCGATGCCCTCGCGCATGAGGCGGCCCATTTCGCGGGCGAGTTCCTCGTGGGTGGCGCACGCGTTGATCGCGTCGAGGTCGGGGCGCAGGGGGGTGGCACCGGCTGCCTCGATGGTGTCTTCGTCGAGGAATTGGGTCCATAGGGTGGCGATGCGATCGGCGTCCGGATCGTCCAGGGTGCCTGCCGCCGCGTCTTGAGCAATTGCTCGGGCGTACTTTTCTGAGGCGTCGCGTAGCGCGTGGAAGGCCCCGTCCATGGGGCGATCCGCGGGGATCGTGTGCGTCGCCAGCCAGGTGCCGTTGACGTGGCGGTAGAAGTCGTCCTGGGGGCGCACCGTCGAATCGGTGTACTCGGTGTCGAGGACTCGTGCCAGCAGTGTATTCGTCATGCCTTAACTCTAGGGGGAGAGGGGCCGATGGCGTGAGATGAGTGTCCACGGGGCGTGAGTCATTCGAAATTACGTGATGCGCATGGTGTGTAATTCCCTGTTTTTGCCCAGAGTTGTGCGGATGAGTGCGGATGTCGTTTTGCTAGCACGGTGCCGTGCACATATGTGCAGAGTCGTGTGTGCATTCGTGCAATCGGGCTCATAAGGCGCATGATGGAGGCAGCAATGAGGCACTTCCTCATCAACAGGTGAAGGGATTTTTAACGGTGAAGACACTTCGCACTGACGTGTGCGTCATCGGTGGCGGATCCACGGGTGCCGGCGTCGTCCGCGACGTCGCCATGCGCGGCTTCTCAGCCGTCCTCGTCGATCGGGCCGATATCGCTCAGGGAACCTCGGGTCGCTTCCATGGCCTGCTCCACTCGGGTGGTCGCTACATTGCGTCCGATCCTGAGTCGGCCACCGAATGCGCCGAAGAAAACGAAATCGTCAAGCGCATCAACGCCAACGCGATCGAGGCCACCGGTGGTCTCTTCGTGGTGACGGCCCACGACGATGAAGAGTATGCGGATCAGTTCCTGGCTCGTGCAGCAGCTGCAAAGGTGCCCGCTGCGGAAATCTCCATTGCCGAGGCGCTGCGCCGCGAACCGCGCCTCGATCCTCGCATCAAGCGAGCCTTCGAGGTTCAGGATGGCACGGTCGATGGCTGGCAGATGACCTGGGGAGCGATCCGCTCCGCGCAGGCGTACGGGGCGCAGGTCCTGACCTACCACCGCGTCACCTCCATCGAACGCGAGGGCGATCGCGTCAGCGCCGTCATCGTCCACGATGAGCGCGGTGGCGAGGACGTGCGCATCGAATGCGGGTTCGTCCTCAACTGCGGCGGCCCCTGGGCAGGGCAGATTGCTGCTATGGCCGACTGTCACGGCGTCGACGTCGTTCCCGGCGCCGGCATCATGATCGCCATGAATCACCGCCTGAGCCACTCAGTCATCAACCGCTGCGTGTGGCCTGCCGACGGCGACATTCTCGTGCCTGACCACACCGTGTGCATCATCGGCACGACCGACCTGAAGGCCGACGACCCGGATCGCCTGTCGATCCCCGCCGACCAGGTCCAGCAGATGCTCGACGCGGGTGAAGCCATGATCCCCGGCTTCCGCAAGTCTCGTGCCGTCCACGCATGGGCCGGCGCGCGCCCCCTTATCAAGGACTCGCGAGTGTCCGCGACGGACACCCGCCACATGGCGCGCGGCATGAGCATCATCGATCACAACACGCGCGACGGTGTTTACGGCATGCTCACCATCGCGGGCGGCAAGCTCACCACCTACCGCCTCATGGCCGAGCGCATCGTAGACATCATGTGCGAGGAGATGGGCGAGCAGCGCGCCTGCAAGACCGCCGACGAGGCTGTCCCGCCCGCCAAGGAAGCGCGCCTGTACACGATCGGCCACCGCCTCGACAACGTCGAATCGCGCAAAGAATCCCCCTCCCACGAGCAGATCATCTGCGAGTGCGAGATGGCCACGCGCGCCATGCTCGAGAACGTCATGGACACCCTGCCCAAGGGCCAACTTGACGACGTTCGCCGCCAGATGCGCCTGGGCATGGGCCCCTGCCAAGGTGGCTTCTGCTCTCAGCGAGCCGCGGGCATCGCCCACGAGCGTGGAGACATCGACTCGATGCGCGCCAACTCCCTCCTGCGTCTCTTCCTGAAGAACCGCTGGATCGGCCTGTGGCCCATCATGTTCGGCAAGCAAGCCAGGCAAGCAGCACTGGACGCCTGGATCCACGAGGGCACGCTCGACGTCGAGCACCTGCCCGCACCCAGCGAGGAGGTTGTTCGATGAGAGACACAGTCGTTATCGGCGCTGGCCTGGCAGGCCTGGCCGCAGCAATCAAGGCAGCTGACGCAGGCCTGAGTGTCACCCTTATCACCAAGGGCGTCGGCGGCATCCAGCTCGGCACGGGCACGGTCGACATCCTCGGCTACCGCCCCGAGCCGGTCGAGGCACCCCTCGAGGCGCTGGAAGCCCACGTGGCCTCCCGCCCCACCCACCCCTACAGCCACGTCACCCCCGACTTTGTCGGTGCGTCCGTCGCGTGGCTGCGTGACCTCGTCGGTTCCGATGTTCTCATCGGCGATGAGACCCGCAACGTGCGCATCCCCACCGGTGTCGGCGCTCTGCGCCCCACCTGCCTGATTCCTCCCTCCATGGAGGTCGGCATCCCCCAAGCGGGCGCCCGCTATGCGATCGTGGGACTGGCGCGCTTGAAGGACTTCTACCCCAGCCTCGTCGCCGAAAACCTGACGCGACAGAACGGACCTGACGGCGCCCCGATCAAGGCGCGCGCCCTGTCCGTCGACTACGTCGTGCGCGAGGGTGAGGTCGACTCGACCGGCACCAACCACGCGCGCAGCCTCGACCGCGAGGAGAACCGCGCGCGCCTGGCAGACCAGATCCGTCCCCTCCTGGAAGATGGCGAGATCGTCGGCCTGCCCGCTGTCCTCGGCCTCGACGACCCGAATGCCTGGCGCGACCTGGCGGATAAGCTCGGCCACCCCGTCTTTGAGATCCCGATCCAGCCCCCGTCGGTGCCCGGCATGCGCCTCAACGCCCTGCTGACCCGCATCGCCTCGTCCACGTGCCGCGTCATCCTCGGATCCCCGATCAAGGCCGTACACACCACCGACGGACGAGTGAGCGGAGTCGAATACGCCAGTGCGGGACGTTCCACGATCGTGGAAACCCGCTCGCTCATCCTGGCCGCCGGCGGCTTCGAATCCGGCGCTCTCGACATGGACTCCTACGGCACCGTGCGAGAAACCATCTGCGGGCTGCCCGTCATGGGCGCCTCCGGACAGCTCCTGCACGCCGACTTCTGGGGCGAGGACCAGCCCCTCTTCCTGGCCGGCCTGGCCGTGGACGACAACATGCGCGTCCTGAACGAGGAAGGCGCACCCGTGTGCCCGAACCTGTACGCGGCCGGAGGCAACCTGGCCGGCGCCACCCGCTGGCGCGAAAAGAGCGGCGAAGGAATCGCGCTGGCCAGCGCGCTCGCGGCCGTCGACTCAATCGTGGAGGAACTGAAATGACCCTGGAAATGTCAACGTTGATGGGACCGGGCGTGGAGGAAGAGGACGTCTTCGCCCTGAGTGGCGACGCCGCGCTGCGTGCGAGCCTCGACTCCTGCGTCAAGTGCACGATCTGCGAGACCCAGTGCCCCGTCATGCGTGTCACCGACCTGTTCGCAGGCCCCAAGTACTCCGGTCCACAGGCCGAGCGCTTCCGCAAGGGCGGGCAGATGGTGGACAAGTCCATCGACTACTGCTCCTCCTGCGGCACCTGCTCGCTCGTGTGCCCCCAGGGCGTGAAGGTCACCGAGATCATCCACCACCGCCGCACCGCCATGAAGGAAGCGCACGGTATTCCGCTGCGCGACCGTCTCATTGGTCGCACCTCCCTGATCGGCACCATGATGACCCCGGTCGCCCCCATCGCGAACTGGGCTCTGGACGTCAAGCCGATCCGCATGGCGATGGAGGCGGTCATCGGTGTGCACCGCTCGGCCCCCATGCCGCGCGCCTACGGACGCACCTTCGAGTCCTGGTTCAAGAAGCACACGCCGCTGCCGAACTCCGGCACGCGCGGTCAGGTGATCTTCTTCCACGGCTGCGCCGGCCAGTACTTCGAGGTCGAGACCTCGATCCACTCGGTCATGGTGCTCGAGCACCTGGGATACGAGGTGTTGGTCCCCAAGCACGGCTGCTGCGGCCTGGCCCTGCAGTCCAACGGCCTGTACGACGACGCGC
>USPB01000122.1 GCA_900556405.1 uncultured Actinomyces sp. | reverse complement strand
CGGCGCTTGGATTCCTCGTCGAGGCCGTCGTCCAGCATCGGCATGCGCGGGGCCGCAGGCTCCTCGGCGCCGTCCTTCGATTCCTCCGAACCCGACGTGGGCTCAGCACCCGACGTGGGCTCAGCACCCGACGTGTGCTCAGCCGAGGACGCCTCTTCCACGTGTTCTTCCACGGCCTCGTCATCGACGACGCGCTCCGGAATGGCGACGACGGGCTCATCCTGGGTGGTATGCAGCTTCTCGAGGGCGTCGAGGACGCTATCCACGATCGCGGATGCTTCCTTCTCGGGGTCGATGAACAGCGCCATCGACAGGGCGGTGTAGACGGCCCAGCCCTGGGCTTCAAGCCAGCGGGGACGGGCGCGGTCGCGCACGCGCTGGCTGGGCTCGGCCAGGTATTCCTCGTCGTCGGTGAGGACGGCGAGCAGCAGGCGTCCCGGGGAATCCGGGTGCCCGATGGCCAGGGGGATGCGCATGCCGCCGGGGATACCGACGTTGGCGACGACTTCGAGGCCACGCGAGTACAGGTGCTCGGCGAGGTCGACGAGCAGACGGTCCGGCTCGCCAGCCAGGACCGGCCACGCGTCCATTCCTTCTCCGGCGTGGCCCTCCGCGATTTCGATGAGGTCCACGAGCATCCGCGCGCCCGCGTGTCCCAGGCGATCGCGGTCGATCTCCTCGCTGTGAAGCGAGCAAACGAGGGTGAGGTCGCCGCGCACGGCGCGCAGAATCTCGGCCAGGGTGTCTGCGCCGCTCTCGGCGGACAGGACACCGAAGTCGTGGATGACGCGCCCGTGCGGCGTCTTCGCAAATCCCACGGACACGATGAGCGATTCACGGGTGAGGCCCACGGCCTGCGAGGGGCCGAGAACGACGAAGGGTTCGGGCGTCGCCGGGTCAAAGAACGAGGCCAGGCCGGGCTCTTCGGCGCGCACCGTCTCCAGGGCGTCGCGGATGCGCCCGGCGTGGCGGTCGGATAGGGCGACGACGGCGAGGGAGCGTTCGGGTGATTCCACCGCGTGTTCGATGACGGCGTCGACGACGGCACGCACCTCGGCGGCTGTCGATTCGATGGCGTGCGCGCCGGGGGCGGGCATGCCCGTCGCCTCGACCCAGCGGGCGCTCACGGGCGCGTTCGAGGCCGTCCACGGCACGGGGATGCCGGCGTGCTCGTAGCCGTAGCGGGCCAGCAGCAGGGCGACCTGGTCGTTGAGGCGTCGCGGTCCGGCTTCGACGTGCAGGACCGGCAGGACGCCGGCGAGTTCGCGGGTCGCGCCGCCCTCCGAGGCCGCCGCCAGATCGTCGATGACAACCAGCTGGTGGCCGCGGGCGATAATCGGCGCAAGCTCGGCCAGGGGCAGTCCGTCCGCACCGTCGAGCACGACGAGGTCGACGGTGCGTCCCGTGGGAGCCAGGGTGGGAACCATCGAGGGAACCGTCATCAACACGGGTAGCAGGTGTCGCACGAGGGGGTAGGTGACCAGCAGATCCAGGTCGCTGGGTGCTTTCCCGTCGGCGAGGAGTTCGCGCAGCTCCTCGTACTGACTCGGACGCGCCGCGAGGGCGTTCGTGCGGATCCTTCGCACGCCCGTGATGGCCTGCGGGATGAGCGAGGCCACCTGCTCTTCGTCCAGTTCACACCCCTCGCGCGCCAGGTCCTCAAGCGCGCCGGGATCGACGCCGCCGAGCGCGGGCTGTGCGGCGAGCATGGCGCGCAGCAACGAGGCCCACCACGCGAGGTCGAGCTCGGTGTCGATGGCGCTGTCCTCGACGTGGCGGTCGGCGAGGTCCTGGGCCAGCTTGTCGAGGCCTCGGGCGGCGAGGCGCTCACGCATCGCGAGGCGGGCCGGGACCTCGCGCGCCGCCGAGGTATCGCCCGCCCACCGCTCGATGAGGGTCGTCAGGCGCTGGAGGTGGGTGCCCACGAGGTCCGGTTCTTCGGCGACGAACACGGGGGCGATCGCGTCAAGGTCGTCGCGCACAGCATCGGTAAGGGCCGAGATCTCGCCGATCTTCGCGGGCAGGATCGGCCAGGAATCCTCGCCGCACACCGCACACCATGCGTCGCGGCGCTCCTGGACGCGGATGAGAGCGCGGTGCAGGTCGGGCACGTGTACGCCGGGGCGCACGAGGTCCTGGGCCTGCTTGACGAGGCGGTTGCGTTCCGAGCGGCTCATCGAAATGTCGTGGTCTTTGCGCCACTGTTTGGGGGCGGTCGCGATGACCATGTCGGCAGCGCTGCGTTCGAACACGCGGGGCTGGAACACATCGAGGACGTCCGCGATGCCGTCGAACATGGCGAGCTGGCGGTCCCACTGAGCCAGGGTGCCGGCGGGCTTGATGCCGGCCTCGCCCGCGACCGATGCGATGTGGACGCGCAGTTCGGGGAGCGTCTTGGAGAGGCGGTCAACGCGCAGCAGCACGTCGGACGCCTGCTCGTCAGAGGTGAGGACCGCGTTACCCCACGCGGAGGATGAGCCCCCCGAGAGAGTGCCTGATGCGAGGGCTTCGCGCAGGAGTGCGCGGGCGCTCTCGCCCTGGTCCACGGCGATCTCGTAGAGGGTTTCCTCAGAGAGGCGTACGCGCGTCGTGGGCGCGTTCTCGCCGGTCGTCAGGTCGGTGAGGGCACGCAGCGCATCGGCGGCGCAGACGCCAAAGCGGCCGTAGGGCTCGTGGAGGGCAATCGCGTAGGACGACAGGGCCCCGCGAACCTGACGCAGGCGTGCGCGCATGGCGTCGACGCTCTCCTGGTCAACGACCGGAGCGGTGTCCTCCATGGCGCTCGACACGCGGGCCGCGAGGGTGCGGCGTGCATCCGAGTAGCCGTCGATGTTCGCGACAATGTCGGCCAACCCGAGGTCGGACAGTCGCGTATATGCGGCAATTGAGCGCGAGGGCGAGGTCGACACGTGCAGGACGGAGCGACCGGTTGCCGCGGCGTCGGCGAGGATCGCTGCCACGACCGAGGCGTCGTCACTGTGGGCAGGAATATCAACGAAAACACTGTGCCCCTCGGAGGCTGCCTCGACGGCGTCCTGCTGGACGGGGATGAGGTCACCGACGCCTTTTTCTGCCCACGGGTCACGGTCTGCCGGGTTCGGTTCGTGCGCCTGCGCGATCAGGTCGTTGCGAGCGTCTTGGTCTCCTGCGAGCGCACGGATCACCTGGGAGTCTTCGAGGGCCGTGACGTCTTCGGCCAGGCTGGCAGCGAGGGCGGTGGCGGGGTGGCAGAAGAGGCCGATGACGAGCTCATCGCGGATATCGAAGCGCGGCAGCGCGGAGCACAGCTCACGCAGGGCGTTCATCGCCTGTGAGGAGGAGAAACCGTGGGTTCCGCTGGCTGTGGCCAGCACGGTCTCGCCGTCTGCGTCGACGCCGTGGGCGCGCAGTGCGTCGGCCAGTTCGGGGGCGAGGATCGCGCCTCGTCCCAGGGCGATGAGGACGTCGTCGTCGCGTCGCACGAGGCGCACCGGGCGCAGTAGGGCGGGGACGGTGGTGGTGTCCATGCCACTGCCCCACGTGGCGGTGCCGATCCCCAGGTGGATGGGACCGGTGCCGTGTGCGGACGCACGCTGCTCGGAGCGGGCGATGAGTGCTCGTGCCCGATCGAGGGCGCGACCGAGGGCGATGGGTTCGCGGATGAGCAGGCTCAGTCGGACGGGATGTTCCGTGTACAGCTGGGCGAGGCCTCCGGGGTGTGCGCCGGACAGGGACAGCGTCGGCAGCGATGCACTGTCGGCGGCAATGTCACGGTCGAGGCGCGAACGCCACGCCTCGCGCGCAGTGCCGACGAGGGTGGTCGGGTGCGTCGAGGTGGACGAGGCTGAGGTGGCCTCGGGCTCGGGGGCGGAACGTCGCGAAAAGATACTAGGAACCACGTTTTAACCCTACGGCAGCACCGCCCTCTTATGTGACGCGGCGCGCCCGGAGTAGGTCGACAACGGAAATGGTCACAACGGCGCCGACGATGAGGATCATCCCGACGATGTCGATGCCCGTGTAGGAGGTACCCATGACGAGGGTGGAAAAGGCGGCCGCGGCGATGGGTTCGAGGCTTCCGACGAGTGAGGCTTTCACAGGGCCGATGCGGTCGACGCCCCACAGGTAGGCGGTGAAGGCGACGGTGGTACCGAGGGCGACGGTGATGACCATGGCGAGCACGACGTCGGGCGTCCAGGTGATGTCGAATCGCCACACTCGACCGACCAGGCCGACGCACGCACCGGCGATCAGCAGGCCGTATGCCACGACGACGTCCGCACCGTAGGCCGCAATAAGCCGAGCGGGGAGGAGCGTGTAGGTCGCCAGCGTAAGTGCTGCGAGGGCGCCCCACGCGAGGGCAGACGGCGTGATGACCAGGGAGTCCAGCGACCCGTGCGTGCACAGCAGGAAGGTGCCGGTCACGGCGAGGACGATGGCGATCACCTCGCAGGCCCTGGGCCGTCGACGGTGCGTCAGGCACACCCACACGACGATGAGGATGAGTCCCAGGTATTCCAAGATGGTGCCCGTCCCCGCATTCGAGGCGCGAATCACCCCCATGTAGGTGATCTGGCAGGCCGCCAGGCCGAAAACCGCGTAGATCGTCAGGCTGCGACAGTTGCGCGGCGCGCGGATCAGATCACGATGCCGGGCCGAGACTCCGCGCGAACGAAGGAGAACGCAGGCGAGAGTGAGAAGGCCGCCGATGGACATGCGTAAGAAGCTGATGAGAGTGAGCTCGATGCCGTGGCGGCTCATGAGGTACTCGGCAGAAACACCGGAGGCGCCCCAGCATAGTGCGGCGACGACGGTGACCGCATACCCCATTGGATGACGCATACCGTTCCCTTATGTGTGCCCCCGAGACGATTCGAACGTCCGACACCCGCTTTAGGAGAGCGGTGCTCTATCCCCTGAGCTACGAGGGCGTGACAAGTTGTCCGCGCCCACTGTAGCAAAGTGCGCGCGGCGTTGCCCCCTCACCGGCTGCGAACGTCGAGCGAGCGGGCCGTCACTCGCCAATAAAACGGACGAGGCCGGGGTACCCACGCTTCGGTCCCCGGCCTCGTGCCGACGTGGAGTTAGCGGCGCTCCCACTCGGTGTGCACCGCGGTTGTCCCCTCTCCCAGGTGGGCGGAGGGAACGATCATGACCGGACAGGTCGAGTGTCCAAGCACCGTCTGGGAGGTCGAGCCAAGGAGTACCCCCGCCAGGCCTCCGCGCCCGCGTGTGCCGACGACGACGAGGTCGACAGCAGTCGAGAACTCGATGAGCAGGGACGCCGCAGAGCCGTCGAGGGCGTGGCGTGCGACGTGCACGTCCTTGCCGTCGAGAGCAGCCGCGATGGCCGCATCCATGCCCTCGCGCACCTGCGCGAGGAGGGCGGAGTGGTCGACGCCGGTGGGCGTCCACGTCATGACGGAAGGGCCGACCGCGATCGGGACGGCGGACACGGCTGTCACGCGCGCATCCCACAGGTCCGCCTCGGAAATCGCACGCTTGAGGGCGCACGACGGCTGGTCGGTGCCGTCAACGCCGACGACGATGCGCTCGACGGGCGTGAAGTTCTTGCCCGAGGTGTGGCGCGGAACGACGACGACCGGACACTTGGCGTGCGCCGGCAGAGCCGAGGAGACGGTACCGAGCAGACGATCAGCGAATCCACCGCCGCCGCGCGAACCGACGACGATCATGTCGACCTCGGCGGAGAAGTCAATGAGCACGCCCGCCGGGTCTCCCGGTTCGGTCGAGCCGGACACGTGCGTGGCGCCGCGCTCGCGTGCCACGGCCTTGGCTTCCTCGACGACCTGCTCAGCCCCGGCTTTCAGGGCCTCATCGTCGAGCACAGCGTAACCGCCATCCAGGGCGGCGGCTGAGTAGGAGGCCAGCGCGTATGTGCACAGGCAATGAATGCGCGCTCCGGTGCGCGCGCCGCGATCAGCGGCCCAAGTGACGGCGGCAAGGCTCTCCGTCGAGCCATCGACACCGACCAGAATGACTTCGGT
>USPB01000121.1 GCA_900556405.1 uncultured Actinomyces sp. | reverse complement strand
ACCTGTGCTCGGAGATCCTCCAGGTGTCCGAGGCCTCGACCTACAACGATGACCTGTCGTACTCGCACGTCGGCAAGGACATCTCCTGCAACCTGGGCTCGCTCAACATCGCGAAGACCATGGATTCCCCGGACTTCTCCAAGACGATCGAGATGGCGATCCGCGGTCTGACGGCTGTCTCCGACCTGTCGGACATCGGCTCGGTCCCCTCGATCGCTCGCGGCAACGCGATGAGCCACGCGATCGGCCTGGGCCAGATGAACCTGCACGGTTACCTGGCGCGCGAGCACGTGCACTACGGTTCCGAGGAGGCCCTGGACTTCACGAACATGTACTTCATGACGGTCCTGTTCGAGGCCATCAAGGCCTCGTGCACAATCGCGCGCGAGCGCGGCGAGACCTTCGAGGGCTTCGAGGAGTCGAAGTACGCGTCGGGCGAGTTCTTCCGCAAGTACATTGACGAGGAGTGGGCCCCCACCACGGACAAGTGCCGTGAGCTGCTCGCCGCCTCGTCGATCAAGGTCCCGACCCAGGCGGACTGGGAGGCCCTGGCTGCCGACGTCGCGAAGTACGGCATGTACAACCAGAACCTGCAGGCTGTGCCTCCGACGGGTTCCATCTCGTACATCAACAACTCGACGTCGTCGATCCACCCGATCGTGTCCCGCGTGGAGATCCGCAAGGAAGGCAAGATCGGCCGCGTCTACTACCCGGCGCCCTACATGTCGAACGAGAACCTTCAGTACTACCAGGACGCGTACGAGATCGGCCCCGAGAAGATCATCGACACCTACGCGGTGGCCACCCAGCACGTGGATCAGGGCCTGTCGCTCACGCTGTTCTACCCGGATACGGTGACGACGCGTGACCTGAACAAGTCCTACATCTACGCGTGGAAGAAGGGCATTAAGACCCTGTACTACATGCGCCTGCGCCAGATGGCCCTGGAGGGCACGGAGGTCGAGGGCTGCGTGTCCTGCATGCTGTGACGTGACGCCCGTTTGTCGGGTGGTGCGGGGGTCGGGAAAGCGGCCCCCGCACCTTATGATGTGGGACGAGGCCGGGGCGAGCCGGGAGCGTCGGCGTGAGGTTGGGGTGGGCTGCGTCGGGTTGTGGTGAGTGGTGAGAAGGGATAATGAGGCGGAACTTCCGTGTTGCAGAGGTTGCTCGTATGATGTGGGAGGATAAGATCCCACATTCTGACCGGAGCTATTGATGAGCGACCCCTCCAATCCCTACGGGTCGGGTGGCGCGACCCCCTACGGCGCCCAGCCTGCCTACGGACAGGCCCCCGTAGTGCAGCAGCCCGCATACGGTACCCAACCCGCATACGGCGCTCAGACCTCGTACGGCGCGGGTGCTTCCTACGGGCAGCCGATGTACGGCCAGGTCGTGTACGCGCTGAACCCCGCCGTCGAACGCGTGCGTTCGAACGCATCCATGGTGCGCATCATGTCTTTCGTTAGCTTTGTGACGGTGGGGCCGCTCCTGTCGTTCGGTGCGTGGTTCTGGAGCATGAACCTCCTTAGTGAGGCCGAGAGGCTGGGTGCCCCCGAGGACGTGCTGAGGGACGTGCGCGGTGCGCGAACGACGGCTCTCATCTGCGGAATTGTCGGGATCGTGCTGTTTGGTCTTCTGATCGCCGCTCCCTTCCTCCTTGTCTGGCTCGTGGAATCTACGAAGTGATTGGTTGTTGAAATGAGTGACGAACAGATGCCCTCGCGGGCAATTCCGGCCGGCTGGGACTGGCCTCAGCAGAGCGACGGACCGGTCGCACCCCAGGCGGGTGCTCCCGCCTCGATGTGGTCGAGCGCTCCCGCCGCACCGCAGGCACCCGCCCCTGCGCAGTTTGCGCCCCCGGTGGGCGCACCCGTAAATGTCGCGTCCGCCGCGCCCGCCGCGCAGCAGTCGCCCTACGCTCCCGGACACAGCGGGGTCACGGCCGCCAGCGCGGCACCGGCGTATGGCACCCCTGCTGCGTATCCCCAGCAGGGCGTACCCGCCCAGCCGATGCCGTCCTACGGCCAGCCGAGCGCCTACCAGGCGCAGCCTGCACCCGTCGCTCAGCCGATGCAGCAGGCCGCCGCCACGCAGTACGGCGTGAATCCGCAGGCCGCGTACGCGAGCCAGCCCGCGCAGCCGTCCACGGATCAGCTCCGGCAGCTGGCCTTCTCCCGCCTCAAGTCCAACGCGACCGTCGCCATCGTGATGTCCTTCGTGTGGTTCTTCACGACGCCGGTCATCCTGCTGCTCGCCAACGCGGTTCGGGCGCAGCGCCTGTGTACCCACGCCCAGGAGATCGACGCTCCGTCCGACGTGACACGGAAGGTGAACATTGCGCGCGGCATTGCGTTCGGCATGCTCCTCCTGCAGGTGAGCCTGATCATCTTGCTGATTGTCTCGGAGAACATGCGTTAGCGATCCAGCGGATGCCTCTGTGTTCGCGGTAACTAAAGGCCGTTTTGTTTATTTTTGTACTCTCGCGTCGGCTACGATGACAGCCGTATCCGATCGACACAACCCATTTGGAGCAACTCATGAGCGATCCCGTAAACGCCTACCTCGCCGCCGGCCAGGAACATCCCCAGCAGGCTTACGGTTATGCGCAGCCGGCCTACGGCCAGCAGCAGGCTTACGGTCATGCGCAGCCGGCCTACGGTCAGCCCGTCTACGCCCTCAACCCCGAGATTGAGAGGATCCGTTCGAACGCGTCGACGGCCCGCATGCTCTCCTTCGTGAGTTTCCTGTTCGGCCACCTCCTGCTTGCCGGTGGCATGTGGTTCTGGACTAACAAGCTGGTTGAGGAAGCCAAGATCCTGGGCGCCCCGATGGACGTGATGGCGGATGTGGAGAGCGCTCGCTCGGCTGCGAAGATTTGCTCGATTATCCAGATCGCGATCGCCGCTGCGGTTTTCTTGTTCCTCATCTTGATGGTGATCATCGGCGCGACTGCGGCCGCCAATAGCTGACGCATCGTTACGTGTGGGGCCCGAGGAAACGGCGAGTTTCCTCGGGCCCCAACGCATAGTGGTTGAGGGCCGCTGCTACGATAGCGCCCATCGTCATCCGCACGGAACTATCTGGAGTGCACCATGAGCGATCCGGCTTACCCCTATGGGGCCAATCCTGCGAGTGCGCAGGATCCCTACTCGCAGCAGACGCCGTATGGCCCGGCCGCATCCACGCCCTACGGCCATCCCGAGGCAGTGTACCGCCAGCAGCCTGCCTACGGCATGCCCAATGGGACGGCGTACAGTCAGCCCACGCCGGCCTATGCGCAGCCGTACTATGCGAGTTCACACCTCGTTGCCTACGCGGACCTGCGTTCCCAGGCGCATCTCGCCATGATCTTGGCTGGCGTGAGTTTCCTGACTGCCTTTCTGCTCCTCTCGATCCCCGCGATGGTGTTGTCGTTCATGCAGCGCAGGAAGGCGAAGCGCCTGGATGCCCCGCAGGACATCATGTCGCTGACGAATACCGCGGTGGTCGTCACGTCCATATGCGCATCACTCCAGCTGCTCGTGCCTCTTGCCCTTCTCCTCGCCTTTTTCCTCAGTGATCGATAAGTCGTGTGCTGATACCACCCCGCCACCCGTGAGAGTCGCGCGACAGTGCTGACTCCTCACACCCCGGAGCCTGTAGGAACGGTGATGCCGTTTCCGCAGGCTCCGCCTGTATTCTTGAGGGTATGACTCCCCGATACGAAGCACCCTCGCGCGCCATCGCCGGCACCGACGCAGACCTCCTCGACCAGCTGCGATACGCGGACGGACGCCCCTACGGCTTCTACAAGAACGCCCTCGGTGCCTGGGATTACGGGGACTTCACCCTCGCCATCGATCACGTGCAGGCCGACCCCTACGCCCCGCCCTCGTCCCTGCGCGCCTGGTCCACGCCCGAGGCGATGGGACTGCCCGAGGCCGCCCTGGCCTCGTCCGACGCGCGCCTCGCCGCCGCGGACTTCATCGCACGCTCCTTCGACGAGGCCATCCGCGCCCGCGGCACGCGCGACGTGTCCATCGCCCGCGCCGGCGCCCTCATCCTCCAGCGCTCCTACGCGACCGTCCTGCCCGACCGCGTCGAAGTGCGCTTCCAGGTCAAGCTCCCCGCGCGAGGCCGCACGATCCTCGGCAAGAGTGCCGCCCGCCTCTTCGACGTGGACGTGCCCAACATCGTCATGGACTGCTTCGACTTCGTGTCCGAAGACCCGGACACGACCCGCAAGCGCTCGCGCCTCCTCGGCCACGTCGCCGCCTACGAGGACTACCGCGCCCTCCAGGGGATCCTCGAGGAACGCGGATGGGTATCCTTCGTCGCCGACGAGGCCATGCTGGCGCGCCGATCCGGCATCTCCGAAACGCCGCTGACCGGCGATGGCGTCGTCGCCTTCGCCTCCCCCGAGTCCCTGCGCGCCACCGTCACCCTGCCGCATGCCGGCGAGGTGTCCGGCATGGCGATCCCCCCGGGCCTCACCCTCATCGTGGGCGGCGGCTATCACGGCAAGTCGACGCTCCTGGAGGCCATCGCCCAAGGCGTCTACGCGCACATCCCCGGCGACGGCCGCGAGCTCGTCGCCACCGACCCCACCGCCACCAAGGTGCGCGCCGCCGACGGGCGAGCCGTCACCGGCGTCGACATTTCGCCGTTCATCACCCACCTGCCCGGTGGCGCGGACACCACGTCCTTCTCCACCGAGAACGCCTCCGGCTCCACCTCGCAGGCCGCCTCCATCATCGAATCCCTCGAGCTGGGCGCGCGCACGCTCCTCATCGACGAAGACACCTCCGCCACCAACCTCCTCATCCGCGACACCCGCATGCGCGATCTTGTCGCCGCCGAGAAGGAGCCCATCACGCCCCTCGTCGACCGCGTCACCTCCCTCACCGAGGCCGGGGTCTCCCTCATCATGGTCGTCGGCGGCTCCGGCGCATTCCTCGATGCCGCCGACCGGGTCCTCATGATGGACAACTACCACTGCCTCGACGTCACCTCCCGCGCGCGCTCAGTCGTGGCCAACCTGCCGCGCCCCCGCACCGACGTCCCCACCAGCTGGGAGGCGGCACCCCGCGTGCCCGCCGCGAAGGCCCGCGTGGACCGCCCGCGCACCAAGGCCTCGGGCACGACTTCTTTGATGATCGACCGTTCGACCGTCGACATTTCCGACGTCGCCGGAGTCGTCGACCCCGGGCAGGCCGAAGCCATCGCCTGGTGCGTGCGCGGCGTCCTCGAGGAGATGGCCGGCAAACAGTCCATGCCCGACCTCATGGCCAAGCTCGGACGGCGCCTCGCCTCCGAAGGCCTGGACGCCGTCTGCAAGTTCGGCGCCCGCCCCTACCCGGCGTTCCTGGCGCGCCCGCGCCTCATCGACGTGGGTGCTGCCATCAACCGCTACCGCGGCCTGTCCCTGCACGAGGTTGTTGCGGGCGAGGTTTCCGAGTCGTAGGCGCTTCAGACCCCACGGGTGTTCCGGGCGCCGGAGGGCCCGGCCGCCCGCGAGGCTAGGCGACCTCACTTCGTTCGGCGCCGCGCCTCGAAGCCCGCCCGTGCCCTGCCGCCGCCCACGGGCACCGCAGCCAGGCCAACGTGGCTATCGTGCACCCAGCAATTTCGCACGTAATTCCCCTATGAATATTTCAGGATTTGAATTGGCATCGTTGGAATTGCAACGATTCCGGAGGTTGTTGAAAGTTCATGCAATCGAATTACGTGCGAAATTTCTGGTAGGTGTCTGCGTCCTCACTCATGGGCACTGCCGCCAGGCACCGCAGCCAGGCCATCGGGTCCCTCCGGCGCCCTCCCCACCGGCAGCAATGGGGGTTTTGCGCCATACGAAGCCCTCTGGTGGCGTGTCGCCGACGTGTCGGAGGCTTGGATGGCGTCATTCCCCCCGATTGGTGGCGGCGAGGCTGCGCTGTTTGGTGTACTCCCAGCAATTTCGCACGTAATTCCCTTGTGACTCTTTCAGGATTTGAATTGGCATCGTTGGAATTGCAACGATTCCGGAGGTTGTTGAA
>USPB01000120.1 GCA_900556405.1 uncultured Actinomyces sp. | reverse complement strand
GCTGCGTGTTGATCGTGGTGACCAGGTTCGAGTCCTGCTTGTCCGACAGCGGGTTGAGCGCGCCCAGCGGGATCGACGAATGTGCGTTGACCAGCGCGGAACGGTAGACGTGCACGGGCGTCGTCTCGTCATCCGACCACTTGCCGTCGAAGACATTCGGGGCGCCCCAGGAACCGTAGAAGCCCAGGTAGGGGACGGTCAGGCTCGGCGTCCCGTCCTCGCTCGTGAAGGTCACGGCGCCGTCGATGAAGGTTCCCTTGGGCGTGTTCGCCGAGGCGAAGGCCGCAAACTCGGACTCGGGGGTCACCGCGACGCTCACGGTGGCGGTCGACTGTGCGGGGACGGTGATCTGCTGGGCGTCCCCGGCCTCGGACACGCCATCACCGGAGAAGGACAGCGAGATGCCCGCGCCCGCCCAGTTCTGCGAGTGCTCGAGGAAGAGGCCTTCCTCGACCATTTCGGAGAGCGCCTGGCCACCGAGCGTGTAGGTGTGGGCGGCGTCGGAGAGGTTGGTCAGGCGCACCTGGAAGGTCCAGCCGTTCGTTCCATCGCCGAGGTCGGCCTTGGGTCGGGAGGTATCGGCGGCTCCGACGACGGTCGGGTAGACGGTCGCGGTGGTGGCAGCGACCGCGTCGACGGCACCCGCACCAACCTTGCGCGGCGAGTAGTAGGTGCCGTCCCCCCGCTCGACGTCGATGAGCGGGTGGGCGGTGCCCATGAGGAGGTTAGTAACGACGGCGTTCTTATCCTTGGCGCTCATGCCGGAGAATGCGGGGTCACCCGCGATGCGCTGGCGCACGAGCGCGCTGATGCCGGCGACCTGCGGGGAAGCCATCGAGGTGCCCGACAGGCGCTGATACTCGTTACCGAGGTAGGCGGACATGATGTCGCCGCCGGGGGCCGCGATTTCGGGCTTGAGTGTCAGGTCGGGGGCCACTCCCCACGCCGAGAATTCCGAGGCCGTGGGGTTATTCGAGGCCAGCACGATACCCGAATGAGTGACGGTCAGGTACACGTCCGCACCGCCCGCCGCAGCCAGGGCTGCGCGGATCGCCTCGCCGTCCTGCTTGGTGATGGTCACCGTGGGCATCGAGGTCGTGGCGCCCAGGATCGACTGGTAGGGCGTGGTCGAGTCGTCGGTGTCGGCGATCATGAGGGCCGCGGGCGTTGATGGGAAGCCTGTCAGGTACGAGGCCTTGAGTTCGTCGGTCATTGCCGTGCCGGTCCGAGTGTCGGTGCCGCCCTTGTCTTCGAGGACAATCGCGTCAGCAAGGCTCAGTCGGTTGGTGCCAGCGTACTTGTCGAGCTCGTCGCCGCCGCCCGCGCCGGCATCGACGATGCGGTAGCTCTTCTCGGGGATGTCACGCAGGCCGCGCACGGCCTCTCCCTGACCGTCGAGCGCGGTGCGGTAGGCGATCTTACGCTCCCCCAGGGTCACGTAGGACAGGGCCTCCTGATTGTCGACCGAGGCGACGGCCAGCGTGGACTTGTAGGAGGCGGGTTCGCCGAGCGTGCCCGTGTCGGGGTCGGTCGCGAACGGCTTGTTCTGGCCGCTGTTGTTGCCGTACGCGTTGGAGAATGCGTTGCCCGAAGCGGCGTTGACGGTGATTCCGGCATTGGTGAGCGCTTCGTAGACGCCCGCGAAGACGCTGCCGGCGTCGCTGCTCATGCCGGCGTCGTCGCCCAGGGAGAGGTTGATGACGTCGGGCTTGATGACGAGCGCATCATCGAGGGCGGCCAGGAGGGCGCTATCGGGCATCGACCCGTCCGCGTCGGAGGCCACCTTGGCGACGACGATCTGCGCGTGGGGCGCGGTGCCCTGCAGGACGTCGGCGTTGGCGGCTGCGATCGCGGTGACGTGCGTGCCGTGGGACAGGTCCTTCTCGGAGTGGGGAACGACGTCAGCGTCGTTGTCGGCGTAGTCGTAGGCGAAGGGGATCTTGCTGTTGACGTACGTACCGGAACTACCGTGCGGCAGCTTGCTCGCGAAGGCCTGAACGTCGGCCTGGCTCAGGCGCACGTCGACGCCGTCCATCGATCCGGCGAAGGCGTCGTGGTCGGTCTGCAGTCCGGAGTCGATGACCTCGATGACCTGACGGTCGCCCTTCTGGGCAGCCTCGGCCGCGCGCGTCATCGCCAGGGACGAGGCGTTCTTGAGGACGGGTGCGCCCGCCCCATCCGCGCTGGTCTCCAACGGCTTGTGTACGCCCTCGATGAACGCAACCTTCACGCCCTGGACCTTCTGAATGGCGGAGAGCGCGGAACCGGGTGCCTCGATGGCGAAGCCGTCCAGCGCGTTCGTGTAGTCGCGCACGGTGGTGACCTGCGCGCCGGGCACGGCCGCCTGAACCGCCGAGGCAATGCGGGCCTTGACCTCGTCGCGCGTGGCTGGCGCAGAGCCGTCGGCCGCCCCCTCCTCGAGCTGGACGATGATCGTCGTCGGGGTGTCGTCAGCCGCCTCCTGCGTAGAGGCAGCGTCGGGCAGGGTCACTCCCCCGGCCTCGGCCTGACGGATGGAGAGGAGCGGGTCCTCGACGCGCGTGCCTGTGCGCGCCTCGGGGGAGGCGGCCTGGGCGGGGTTGGCGGGGAGGATGCCGCCCGGCTGGGGGCTCGCCGCGAGCGCCGGGACGCTCACGCCGGTCAGGGCGAGGGCGGCGGCGAGTGCGAGTGCCGGGGTGGAGTGATGGGACATCAATGGCTCACTTACGTATCGACAAGGTGGCGATGACATGCGCGTCCGTGTGGCGCGCCGTCCCATTATGCGTAAGTTCTGCCAGTTGTGCAGTATGCATGTCCGCTGGAGCATCATCGTGTCCACCCACTGACATTTTGTGCACGGCAGCGCATAAGCTGAGGGGCCGACCTCGCGGTCGACCCCTCAGCCTATCCCATCAACACAGTGCAAGTTTTCCCAGAAGGCTCCTCGTAAAAGTCTCGTCGGCATATCCCGGACCCTCGTGGTCCGTGCCGTATTCCCTTGTGATGACATTCAGTGTAAAGCGCGAACCTTGCGACAACGACAAGACAACCTGAAAAAACCCTGGGAATTTTAGCGCTCATGCCCTTGACAGACGCCAGGCCCGCGAACCCGGCGTCACGCTGGGTTCGCGGGCCTGGGGCAGGCTCAGAGGTGATCTAGCTGATCAGCTGTCCCGTCTCCGAGAAGGTGTACCAGGTCCAGAAGATGCGCAGGCGACCCGTGGCCATCGCGCCGCTTCCGGTCTTCAGGTAGTACCAGGCGCCGCCGTCTTTGAGCCATCCCGTCATCATCTTGCCGGTGGTGGGGTTGAGGTAGTACCAGGTGTCACCGTCCTTGACCCAGCCGGTCGCCATGGCGCCCGTGGCCGGGTCCAGGTAGTACCAGGAGATGCCGTCGAGGATCCATCCGCTCGCCTGGGCGCCCGAGGCCTTGTGGTAGTACCAGGAGCCATGGTCCTCGACCCAGCCGGTACGCATGTAGCCGCGCGCGTCGAAGCGGTAGGTGGCCCCGTCGATGGCGAGGGTCGTGTCGGTCGGGTAGGTCCCGTCCTCATAGCGGTACCACCAGCCGCGGCCATCCCGTTTCCACGTTCCTGCCTTCGCGGCGGGGGCGGGAGCGCTCACGTGAATGGTGGCGCTGGCCGTCACGCTGGGCTGCGTCGGGTCGGTCACGGTGATGGTCGCGTCGCCCGCGCCCACTGCACTGACCTCGCCGGTCGCGCTGACGGTTGCCACGGCCTCGTCCGAGGAGGACCAGGACAGCGCCGTCACGTTCGCGTCCGCGGGTTCGTGGGTGGCGCTGAGCGTCAGCGTCTCACCGACGCTCAGCGTCGCGGACGTCTGGGAGAGCGCCAGCGACGTCATGGGGATCGTCTTGAGGGCGACCGGAGCCGTCCCCTTGTTGGCGGGCCAGTCCCACACGTGCAGGTAGATGGACGACGGGTCATCCCCGATGCTGGCCAGAGTATCCTTCAGCGCAATGTCGAAGTGGCGGTGAACCAGCCCATCCTCCCCGCGTTCGGTCGGGTAGACCTCGGCGCCGCGCTCGACGATGGGACCATCGGCAGTGGCCGAGAAGCCGACGGCCGATATGGGCGAGGAGTCGGCGACGTCGAAGGAGAGCGTGCGCTCATTACCGTCGCCGCTGACCGTCACGTTCGAGATGACGGGGGCCTTGGTGTCCAGCGTGAGGCCGTAGCTGATCTGCTGGGTTGAGGGCGAGGGTCCCTCGGTCGTGCCCTCGATCGTCAGCGTGTAGCGTCCATCCGGCAGCTCGCTGCCATCGGGCGCGTAGCCGGAGAACCAGGGGGCGCAGCCGGGCACAGAGTCCTCGACGGTGCGCGGCGAGCGCTCCTGCACGTCGTAGATGGACCGATCCGCGCGCCCACACGTGAAGGTGCGGATGGTTTGGCCCGCCTCGTTGGTGAAGGTGTAGGTCAGGGAGGACACGGAGCGCAGCAGCACGGTACCCGAGCGCACGCCCCTGCGCGCGTTCTCATCCGTCGAACGGGTGATGATAAAGAGGTCGGGATCAACCCCGTTGATCATCCGCTCGTCCTCGACATCGAAGGGGCTCTGCTGTCCGAACGGGAGGTTTCCGTCCATGAAGGTCGACCCGTAGCCGCTGATGTGGTTGTTCGGGGTGACCTGGTCGAAGATCGCCGGGGCGCCCCAGGAGCCGTAGAAGCCCATGTAGGGAACGGTGAGGTTCGGCGCCCCGTCGGTACTCGTGAAGGTCACGGCACCGTCAATGAACGTTCCCTTGGGGGTGTTCGCAGCAGCGTACGAGGCGAAGGCCTCGCGCGGGGTCACGGTGACGGTCACGGTGGCCTCCCCCTTGGCGGGCACGGTCACCGAGTCCGCGGAGAACGTCAGGTCAATGCCCTTCCCCGCCCAGTTGGTCGAGTGGTGCGACAGCAGCATGCTCTCGACCTTTTCGGACAGCGCCTGGCCGCCGAGGGTGAAAGTGCGGGCGGTGTCGGAGACATTCGTCAGCGTCACTTGGAAGGTCCACCCAGAGGTGCCCTCACCCAGGTCGGCCTTGGGACGCGACGGGTTCGCCGCGCCGACGACGGTCGGGTACACGAACGAGGTCGTGGCCCCCGCAGCGTCAACCAGGCCGGCACCCACTCGGCGAGGTGAGTAGAAGGTACCGTCATCCTGCTGCGCGTCCGCGATCGGGCGGGCGGTGCCCATCAGGAGCTTCGTGACAACGGCGTTCTTCTCGGCGTCCGACAGACCCGCGAAGGCGGGGTCGGACGCCACGCGCTGACGCACGAGGGTGGCGACCGCGGCGGCCTGACCCGAGGCCTCGGCCGTACCGGACTCGTTGTCGTAGTCGTTTCCGGGCGTGGCGGACGCGACCCTGCCGCCGGGTGCTGCGACCTCGGGCTTGAGCCGCAGGTCAGGGGTGGCACCTGTGGAGGAGAAATCCGACGCGGACAGGCCCTCGGGCACGGTGAGGGTCGTCGAGGGAGAGACGCCAACCTCGATCGATCCGGTGCCGGAGGCCTTGATCGCGTCGTAGAGACGGTTGCGATCCGAGGTCGTGATGGTCCCCATCGGAATGCTAAACCAGCGGTCGACCGACCACTTCACGGGGGTTTCGGTGTCGTACCAGTGGCCGAGCAGAACTCCGGCGGGCTTGCTCGTCAGGGACTTCAGGGCCTTGATCTTGTGCTTGACCTCCACGTCCTTACCGCGCGAGTCGGTGCCTCCCAGTTCTTCGAGGAGGATCGTGTGGGACAGGTCCCCATAGTCCGCGCCCAGGTACTTCGTCAGGTCTTCGCTCGAGCCGTTTCCGGCGTAGACGACGCGGTAGGTTCCCGCGGCAAGGGAGTCAAAGCCCGGTCCGTCGCCCTTGCCCATGCGGGTCACGGGACGGTATCCGATCAGGTGGTCGCCGTAGGTGATGGCTCCCATGATCTCCTGCTCGTTGACCGAGGCGACCGCGAGGGTCGAGGAGAAGGCGGCGGGGAAACCGAGCGCGCCATTGTCCGGGTCGTCCGCGCGCCCATAGCGCTCAACGTCCCCGGCGGGCGCGTAGACGGTCG